>SKHV01000441.1 GCA_007116765.1 Prolixibacteraceae bacterium
GCTTTCAAAAATCATTAACAAGCCTGTTCAGCAAGGCGTATTTGGCGCCCATATGGATGTGGAGCTTGTAAACGACGGCCCTGTTACAATAATCATCGACACAAAACACAAAGAATAAGCAAATGAGCGACCTCACTATTAAACAAGCCCAACAGCAAGTTGACCAATGGATAAAAACCATTGGTGTGCGCTACTTCAGCGAGCTTACCAACATGGCCATACTCACCGAAGAAGTTGGCGAACTGGCACGCATTATGGCCCGCCGTTATGGCGATCAGTCGTTCAAAGCCGGCGAAAATACCGGCTCCCCGTCCGATGAAATGGCCGACATACTTTGGGTGCTTATTTGCCTGGCCAACCAAACCGGAGTCGATTTGGAAGAAGCCCTTTTAAAAAACATAGAGAAAAAAACCAGCCGCGATGCACAACGGCATAAAGACAATCCAAAACTGAAGTAAACCCAAGTCGGTCAGAAGCAAATACAACAACGTTGGCTTTCTTATTTTCTACACATTAATTGGTTTCTTGCCAAAATAACAGAACAATTGGTTTCCTGAGCTTATAACTTCGAATATTTTTCAAACCGAAACAAACACTCTATAAGCTAGGCTTATAAATGCTATAGTGCAAATTAATCGCCTAGCTTGCTTTGGTTTATTGCATAAATATTGTATTTTTGGGTATTGGTTAACCAATAATGACATTCATGAGTGAAGTATTAGAAAAAATCCAAACGGTTGCTTTGGTTAAGCCCGAAGAACAAATAATTGAACAGATACAAAAATTAATTCGTGCAGGCGACCTCAAGCCCGGAGATAAATTGCCTCCGGAACGTGTGCTGGCTGAACGATTTGGGATAGGCCGCGGTTATGTTCGGAGAGCTTTACAAAAACTTGATTTTTATGGTGTAATAAAAACTCAAAATCAAAGTGGTTCGTATGTATCCAACATAGGCATTGCCATAATAGATGGTTTGCTCAGTAATATACTTACTCTGGAAGAAGCCGGCATGGACTCACTTGTAGATGCCCGTTTGTTGATTGAGCCCGAAATTGCAGGTCTTGCTGCCGAAAGGGTACAAGCAACGGGAATAGACCGATTGCGAAGTGCATATAACAGATATGCAAAAAAGATTATGGAAGGGGGCGATGCAATGGAAGAGGATATTTTATTTCATATACGCATTGCTGAACTTGCAGGAAATGTTGTGCTCCGTTCAATAATTATGATTCTTACTCAGGATATTATTCAAAAAACCAGACAAATAGAAGGCTGTGTAGGTTCAAGGGCGAAAGAAGCACTAAAGGAGCATGAGTTGATATTGCAAGCCATTGAAAGCGGCCAAAAAGATGAAGCAATAAAAGCCATGAAATTACATTTAAATCATACCCGAAGAACTTAGAAATTTATTGACATGCATGATATTTTTGACGTAAAAAACAAAATAGTTCTTATAACCGGCTCTACATCAGGCTTGGGCTTAGCTTTTGCCGAAGGGCTTGCCGAAAGGGGTGCAATTGTAGTACTTAATGGGCGAAACAATGAAAAACTGAATGAAATTGTTTTAAAAATGAAAGCAAAACATTTCAATGTGCATGGTTTTGCTTTTGATATCACAGATAATCAAAGTGTGAAAGATTCTGTTTCTTCAATTTTAAATACTTTGGGGGGGATTGATATTCTTGTAAATAATGCCGGAATAAATATTAGGGCTCCTTTGCACGAGTTTGATGATGACGACTGGGATAAGGTAATTGGTATAAACCTGACCGGTACTTATAAAGTATCAAAAGCAGTTGCCCCTCACATGATTGAAAACCAAGGGGGGAAAATTATTAACATTGGTTCAATGCAAAGTGAATTAGGGCGGCCAACCATTACCCCCTATGCAGCTTCGAAAGGTGGAGTAAAAATGCTCACTAAAGGAATGGCTGTTGAATGGGCTAAATACAACATACAAGTAAATGCAATTGGTCCCGGCTATTTCAAAACGGAACTTACCAAACCATTGTATGAAGATCCGGAATTTAATTCATGGCTTTGTCAACGAACTCCCAGCAACAGGTGGGGCGACCCGTCGGAACTTTTGGGTGCTTTGTTGTTTCTGGCTTCGGATGCCAGCAACTATGTAAACGGACATATGCTTTATGTAGATGGAGGCCTTTTGGCCAGTGTTTAATCTTAAAAAAATAAACGATGGATACTCAAATAAAAAACCATCCTTCGCAATGGAAATATTCCAGTCCACAAACCGAAGGATTTCACGAGGTTGTAACGCCAGAAAATTCGCCATGTAAAGCTACCTGGGCATTTCGCTTAAATCTGAAAAAAGGGAGTGCGCATAAACTATATATGGATTCCATTGAACTGAATGGCTGTGTGGTAAAAGGAAGTGTTCGCATTTTTCACTCAAATCATAATAATACGCTTATGGAGCGTGATTCATTCTATCTTCCGGGTAAAGAGAATCTGGAAGTTGAAGCACAGGAGGATTCTATCCTTTTTATTGGCGGAGGGCCGTACGAGGATAAAGGAACCTTTTTTATCAGACACTATGACCTCTCATTGCCCGTAGGCGATATCCATCAGATACACGGCAAACACCCTTACCGGCGAGAGGTATTTATGACACTGGCACAGCAAGACACAGCTTCACGTTTGATATGTGGAATAACACAGGGCGATGAAGGAATGTGGACCAGCTGGCCACCACACCAGCACTCTGCCCACCTTGAGGAAGTGTATTGCTACTTCGATATTCCTTCTCCCAAATCGGCATTTCATTTTGCCAGCCGAAAGGAAGGGGAGTTTGAATACATCCATCCGGTATCGACAGGCGATTTTGTAATTGTGCCCGAAGGCTATCATCCAACATGTGGTATGCCCGGAGTTAAGAGTTGCTATTTCTGGATAATGTCAGCTCACCGCTCCGAAAGCAGGAGGTACGATCTTGCCATTGAAGATCCTAATTTTAAGAAAACCCTATAATTATGAGATATGAATAAAAAAATTATTGTTGCTTTGTTACTTCTTGGTTTATCATACTTCTTAGCCGCTCAAACCGAATACGAAGCATACCACTACTCAGTTGATTTTGCCCAGGAAGGCAAAGCCCATCACATCTATTGGAACAGTACCGGTTTTACTCCGGGCGACTTGCTGTTGCGTAAAGACATGCAGCTTACACTTGATTACCTGGCCGCTGTTCCAAACCAAAAAACGACTTACATCAGACCTCATTGGTTGTTGAATCTAATTGGTAGCCGTGGAATTGGAACAAATAATCCTGAATTTAATTTCAGCCAATTAGATGCTGCATTGGATGAAATTATTTCGCGTGGCTTTAAGCCAATCTTCGAGATTATGGGCTTTCCCTCATTAGCTTGGAAAGTTGGCGACAATGTATATGATGATGCCGCACAGGGACAAAAAAATCAATCCGTTCAGTGGAATCCCGACTTCAGCAAGGAAGATGACTATATGCAGTGGTATCACTTTGTAAAAGCTATGGTTTCTCATCTTGAAAAACGCTACGGTGAAGAAGAATTGAAAACATGGTTTTTTGAAAGTACCAATGAACCGGATATTCAACCTCATTTTTGGGACAGGAGCATTGCTGAGCTGCTAAATTACTGGGATGCCACCAGGGAGGCGATAAAAGCTGTTAATGTGGGATACAAGTTTGGTGGGCCGGGAACTGCAAGTGGCACCTCCGATGAGTTTAAAGCCATTCTTGCCCATGCCGATACAGGTATAAATGTAATTACTAAACAGCAGGGTTCAATTCCTGATTTTATTTCGGTGCATTGCAAAGCACTTCCATACCAAATGATTGATATGGAGATGGGGGTTATTGAGTATATACGTGAAAAGCATCCAAATTTTAAAGAAATCCCCTTTTGGAACAATGAAGCAGACCCCACCTGGGGTTGGTCTCAAGGGTACTGGTGGCGTGCACATCCGTGGTATGCATCATTTGTTGTACAGTCGATAGATGCACACAACAGGCTTTTGATTGATTCTACGAAAGTTAATTACGGGATACTGTTAAACGATTGCGGTTTTATGGGCGACTGGTATCAGCGCACATCACTTGCCAGGTTCACAAATCCGCTTGATGATGATAAATTCTGGCTTTTTAAAAAACCTGTTTTATCGGTAATGACCATGCTTGCCCTTGGTGAAGGAACCCGGTACGATGTTCATGGATATCAATCTACAAGAGAGAATGTAGTAGTAATCCCTTCGCGGGCTCACACCGGAGAAATTGTAGTTTTATTGGCCAATAAGCCCTATTTTGGTGTTGTGCACGACGATAGGAATCAAAATGAAGATATTCCGCTACACCAAAAAAATAAGCACGATAAACAAGGTGCAGTAGTTAATTTGTCAATAAAAAACCCGGGTTTTGAAAAACCTGAAATGATGTATTTACAGCTAGATGCTTTGCATGGCTATGCACATGGGGCATGGAAGAACATTGGGAAACCCGATACAATATCATCCGATATTTATCGAATGGTTTCTGCAAACATGGATCCCGTAGTTGTAAGTCAAGAAATCGTAATTGATTGTGAAAACATTAATGTGGTTCTTCCACCTTCTTCAGTTGCTTTATTAATTATCAGAGAAAAAGGTAAAAAGATGGATTTTGCATCGCCTGAAATAGAAAGCATAAAAGAATATTCGGGATTTAATGGTGAACGCAAGCAATTTATAAGCTGGAAGCAGGCCAAAGGTGCAATTGTTCGCTATAATGTATATGCTTCATACAACGAAGGTGAATACCAAAGGGTGAATCCTTATCCTTTATTTGAACGAGGATACTTGAATGTGTTGCCGGACAATGTTGAAAATGTGAAATATAGAATTGAAGTTGTAAACAATGAAAAACTAAAACGCAACCCATAGTACATCGTAGTGTTAGTATGTTCCATATATTGAGATTTGTATGTGTCTGGCTTATCTGTATTTACAATTTGCATATCCGATTTTTACGATTTGTCAACTGTAATAGGTAAATCTTATTTATTTTGAAATTTTCTGAATGAAAATTGAAATCAAGTTAAATAAGCAGCAAACACAAAACGAATTGTCATGAAGGTTAATTCTACAAAACAAAACAACTGTCATCCCCATCTATTAATAATTGCATTGTTGTTTTTTGCAGTGAATGCTACTGCTCAAAGCTGGAACCCTCTCGAAAAAACAGCTTTTTCCGATGGTGAAGCTTTTTTTCAGCAAATAGTTGTGCTTAACAATGTTCCTTATGTTGCCTATACCGACAGGACTCACGACGATAAAGCAATTGTAATGAAATTTAACGGTTCAAACTGGGAGCCAGTTGGTCAAAAGGGTTTTTCTGAAGGGAAAGTCTCCGGACTTCGATTTGTAGAACATGCCCAAAAACTTTTTGTGGTATTTCGCGACGAGGCAAACGAAAATAAACTTTCGGCAATGAAGTACGAAGATGGTAGCTGGCAATATGCCGGGCAAGCAGGGTTTACCGAAGGGATGGCACAATCGGCAAGTCTGGTCTCCGATGGAAACGACTTATGGGTTGCCTTTCGCGATGCAGAACATGGGCACGCGGTTACGGTAATGAAATATCAGGGCAGCAGTTGGGAAATTGTCGGATTGCCCGGATTTGGGGAGTTTACTGATTTAGTCCACCTGGCAGTCGATAATGGAACTCCTTATGTAGTATACCGGGGTGGCCACCACACCAGCTACCGTACAACCGTAATGAAATTCGACAACAATGCATGGATTACTCTTGGATCCGAAGGTTTCTCCGGTGGCACTTACGATGCATATCATGGCATAGCAGTATATAATGGGACGCCTTATGTAGCAGCATGGTCGTCCGATGCACGTGCAACAGTTTATACTTATGGTGGTTCTGACTGGACAGTTCTTGGCAGCGAAAACATTTCTGAGGGGCAAGCTACATATTTGTACATTACAGTAAATAATGAAGGTATTCCTTATCTGGTATATTCCGACAGGGGTTTGTCGGGCAAGGCAGTACTCAAAAAATATAACGGAAACAGTTGGGAGCAAATTGGCGATGCTCTGTCCGA
>SKHV01000238.1 GCA_007116765.1 Prolixibacteraceae bacterium
AGGAATACAAGGTCCACAAGGGATTGCTGGTGTTAATGGGAAGTCAGTCTTGAACGGCACGTCTGACCCTACTACTGTTCAAGGTGATACTGGTGATTTCTTCATTAATACTACTAACAATTCTTTATTTGGTCCTAAAACTGCATCTGGATGGGGAACTGGAACATCTTTAGTTGGGCCAACGGGATCTACTGGTCCACAAGGTCCAACAGGACTGCAAGGAGCTACAGGTGCTATGGGACCACAAGGAATACAAGGCCCACAAGGGATTTCAGGTGTGGATGGGAAATCAGTGTTAAACGGCACATTCGATCCAACACCTGCTCAAGGTACCGAGGGAGATTTCTTCATCAATACTACTAACAATACTTTATTTGGTCCTAAAACTACTTCTGGATGGGGAACTGGAACATCTTTAATAGGGCCAGATGGAGCGCCAGGTCCTCAAGGCTTATTACCTAATGGTGTGTCTTCAGGGAATACACCTTACTGGAATGGATCTAATTGGGTTGTTGATAATAGTAACGTGTTTAATAATGGAGGAAATGTTGGGGTTGGAACTAATATTCCTATTTCAAAATTTGAGGTTAATGGTTCTGCAACAAATGCATCAGCTTTAGATGCAGGATCTTCTGACACTATCAATTTTAGCCTTAGCAATTTTGCTTATACTAGCTCCACAAGTACTTCAATTGTTTTGCAAAATATAAAAGATGGAGGTGCTTATACACTCGTATTTACAAGTGCATCAGCTTCTGGATCAGTTGACTTTTCAGCTAGTGGATTCAATTTTGTTCAAATGGGAACAGTCAGCCGTTCTTTAGGTAAACGGCATATCTACAACTTTGTGGTTGTAGATACAGATGTGTATGTAACAATGGCTCGTGAAAACTAAATGATTTGTAATGTTTAAAAATGTTTTTATTGGGTTGTTTTTGTTGGTTTTTAATACAGTTACTGTAGCACAGTTTATGGGAGGTTTTTTAATACCTCCATCTAGCAGTAATTCCCCAAGTTATCCACTTGGCACAGTACACTGCTCAAGCACACCCACAGAAATAGTGGATGTAACTAACCCAATTACCGGTAAAACTTGGATGGATCGTAATCTCGGAGCGAGTCGAGCAGCAATCAGCAGTACTGACGCGGACGCTTACGGTGATTTATATCAGTGGGGGCGAAATGCGGATGGTCATCAATGTAGAAACTCTGTAAATTGGCCAACAACAAGTAATTCTGACAGTCCATCTCACGGTAATTTTATTTTTCCTTGTTGTACTCCATTTGACTGGCGGCTACCTCAAAACACAAATTTATGGCAGGGTATAAATGGAATAAATAATCCTTGTCCTAATGGGTACCGTTTGCCAACAGACGCTGAATTGAACTCCGAACGCTCAAGTTGGTCAAGTAATGATTTGGCAGGAGCTTTTTCTTCAGCACTTAAAATTTCAGCCTCAGGTAATCGTTTAACAACTTTTCCTTCGATTTCAGGGGTAGGTACAATATCACAGATATGGTCATCAAATGTACAATCTGTAAATTCACTTTCACTTTTTATATCAAATTCAAATTCAGAAATTTTAGAGAATAGGAGATCAAACGGTTTATCAATAAGATGTATTAAAGACGCAGCTTTACCCGTTGGATCTGTTAGCGCTTTAGACTGTAATGGCTCAACCACCATTGGAGTGATGATCGATGGTACTCCTGCGAGTGGTGTAAGCGCTATTATACCTTACACAGGTGGAAATGGCGGAACCTATATCGGACAAACTGTAAACTCTACTGGTGTATCCGGCTTAACTGCTACACTTACAGCAGATACATTTGCCAATGGAGCTGGAAATTTAATATATGACATTACTGGTACACCCAACGGAATCGGTATGGCTAGTTTTATCTTAAACGTTGGTGGTCAGAGTTGCACATTAGTTTTAGCCGTAAATGCACCTGCACCCACCTATCCACCCGGCACGGTTCATTGTAGTGGCACACCCACAGAAATAGTTGATGTAACAAATCCAATTACCGGTAAAACTTGGATGGACAGAAACCTTGGAGCAAGCCGAGCAGCAATCAGCAGCACAGATGCACAGGCTTACGGTGATTTATACCAATGGGGCCGCAGAAGCGATGGCCACCAATGCCGTACCTCACCCACCACAAGCACCTTAAGCAGCACCGATACACCGGCCCACGGTAGCTTTATCTTAGCTACAAATTCACCTTTTGATTGGCGTAGCCCTCAAAACACCAACTTATGGCAGGGGGTAAATGGCGTAAACAACCCTTGCCCAAGTGGTTATCGCTTACCAACCGAAACAGAATTAAATGCGGAGCGTACAAGTTGGGGCAATCCCCACTCAGCAGGTGCTTTTGCCTCACCGCTTAAGTTGCCAGTGGCGGGCTACCGCAACAGCAGCACTGGTTCGCTCGTCTATGTCGGTAACGTCGGTAACTATTGGAGCAGTACGGTAAGCAGTACCAATTCGCGCAGCCTCATGTTCGTTAGCAGCCCTGCCGGTATGAACACCACCTACCGAGCGTACGGGCGCTCTGTTCGTTGCCTTAAGGATACACCCCCGCCAGCCGGAGCTGTTGGTGCATTGGATTGCGGTGGAGCAACTGCGACAGGTACGCTTGTGGAAAATACTGCTGCAAGTGGCGTAAGCTCAGAAGTTCCTTATACAGGAGGCAACGGCGGCACACACAGCGGACAAATAGTTACATCAACCGGTGTAACAGGTTTAACTGCAACCCTTGTAGCAGGCAGTTTTGCTAGTGGAGCAGGCACTTTAACGTATACCATCACTGGCATTCCAAGTGCAGCAGGCACAGCCAATTTTGCTTTAAACATTGGTGGACAAACCTGTACCCTTTCTCGAACAGTGGGAGTATCTGTCGGAAGCTACCCATCAGGTACAGTTCATTGTGGTGGTATAGCCACAGAAGTAGTGGACGTAATAAATCCAATCACAGGTAAAACTTGGATGGATAGAAACCTTGGGGCAAGCCGAGCTGCTACCTCTAGTACAGATGCACAAGCTTATGGCGATTTATACCAATGGGGAAGAGCTGCTGACGGGCATCAGTGTAGAAACTCTTCAACAACAACTATTTTAAGTACAACTAACACAACATCTCATGGAAATTTCATTGTGCCTCATAATTCTCCTTGGGATTGGAGAAATCCGCCAAGTTCTTTTGTAAATAATCCATGTCCAAATGGGTATCGTTTACCGACATCTATTGAAATTCAAGCAGAAATTTCAAGTTGGTCTTCAAGTAATGCTGGAGGTGCCTTTTCTTCACCGCTTAAATTGCCTAGAGCTGGACAGCGCTGGAGAACTAGTTCTATCCAATCTGTTGGAAGCTTAGGTGGTTACTGGTCAAGTTCTCAGAGTGGCTCAAGTATTGGTAGTTCAATTTACATGCTTTTTGATATTGGAAACGCAAGTGTCAGTTCTAATAGTAGAGCTGTTGGTTTCTCAATTCGCTGCATTAAAGACTAGAAAAATGTATAACATATTAGAAAAAATAAAAAATGATAACCAACGCCTTACAATTATTTTAGGTACTGGTTTTCATTTGCAAGGCATAGGAAATAATTCCATACTAAGTAATTGGGCTGTTTTATTGTCTAAATTGTCTCATGCTGATTTATTAACAGGGAAATACACCTTAGATTTTGAGAAAACAATAATAAATCAAACAAAGAATCAAAATCTATCTCCTTTAAAGCAAGCTCACGAAATTGAAAAAGACGAATTAAAACAAATTGCTCATTTAATAAAGAAAGAGCAAGAATGGATATTGAGCCAAAAAAATAGGTTTAAGTATCCCGATGTTTTCAATCCTAAATATGTTTCGGATGTTATTTCTTTAAACTTTGACCATGTGGCAGAGGAGTTATGTAAGTTGAGGTACGGCAATGATGAAAAAGTTGTTTTCAATAATGAAAGTATATTTAGTAAAAAATATCCGAAAAATAGCAGGAGTAGTATCTATCAAAGAACTTCATATCGAAAAATAACAGATAGTCAGGGAAATTTAATACGATTTTGGTATCCGCATGGCAGTTTTCAAAATCACCAATCAATTACTTTAGGAATAAATCGATATGCTCAATTGGTATCAGATGTAATAAGAATTAGAAACAATTATAAATCGATTGAGAAACAATGCATAAATTGTGAAACTGATAATTTAACATGGTATAAGCAGATTTTAAAGAATCCGGTTTTGATTTTAGGTGCATCTTTATCAGATGTTGAGTGGGGTCTTTGGTCTGCATTGGTATTCAAAAAAAGGAATTGCGCAAAACCAAACTGTAAATCGTTTGAAAATAACGTATATAAAATGGTTGACGTAAAGGCTGAAGATAAAAACTTAGGTTATTGGTATGAGCCGCTATATAAGAATATGGATTTTAATGAACAATGGATAACCCTGGAAGAACTATTAACTGATGGTAACCATGCGTAGTTTTTTATTCATTTTAGTACTTTTTACAAACACATTATTCAGTCAGTCAATACAAGGAAACCTTTCCTCGTTATCCAACCAATCCATCAAACTAGAAGGCTTCAATGGTCTAAAAACCCATCTAATTTCCTCAACTACCACGGACGAAAAGGGTAACTTTAAATTGGGTTATTCACCATCAGATTATGGTGTAGGCTATTTGATGTCTGCTGATAACAAACCCTTATTTGTGATACTTAGCGGTGAGGATATCGAAATATCCGGTGGGGCCTTGAGTGATATGGAAAGCCTTTCAATAATAAAGGGGCAGCAAAATCAATGGTTTGAGCAATATGCGAACGAACATCCTAGAAGAGAGCAAGTATTAAGCGCATGGGTATATCTCGAAAAAATTTACACATCAGATTCTTTGTTTGCCATCCATCAAACCCCGTCTAATGCCATCCATATAGAAAAGCAACGCATAAAAAATGAAGATGAACAATTTATAGCCAACTTACCTGAAGATAGCTATGTGCGATGGTTTTTACCTACTCGTAGATTAGTGAGTTCGGTATCTGTTGTTGCTCAATACAGAACGGATGAAATACCGGCCACCATAAAGGCCTTTCGTGAACTCGATTATACCGATTCAAGATTGTATAAAAGCGGATTGTTTAAAGATGCCATCGATAATCATTTTTGGCTACTAGAAAACAGTGGAAACGCATTGGAACGCGTATTTGAAGAAATGAAAATCTCCATAGATGCGATGATGGAAACGTTGGTGACCAATGAGAAAATATTCAATGAAGTAACCGACTATTTATTTGACCTATTAGAACGTCATGGTTTGTTTCAAGCCTCAGAATATTTGGCGCTTAAAGTTCTAAATGAAGTTAGTTGCACAGTAGATAATAATCTTGCTCGTCAATTAGAAACTTATCGAGCCATGAAAAAGGGCAATATCGCTCCTGATATGGTATTTGAACGTTCTTTATTTTCAAACCCAGCGAACACTCTTGCTACATTGTCGGAGGTGAAATCAAACTATATCGTGGTGGTTTTTGGAGCCAGTTGGTGTCCAAAATGCAAAGAAGAGTTACCGGAGATAGCCTCACATTATGCTAAATGGAAATTCAAAGGAGTAGAAGTGGTTTTCGTGGCTTTAGAAGCCGACAGAAACAGCTTTATGGATTTTGCCAAATCTTTTCCTTTTCCGAGTTATTCCGATAACAAAAAGTGGGATGGTCAAATTGTCAACGACTATTATGTTTTTGCCACCCCAACCATGTTCTTATTAGATAATAAACGCGAAATCATTCTGAGACCTAACTCCGTGAAACAAATGGATGCTTGGGTTGATTGGTTTTTGAAGTAAAAATGCGGAAGTGTTTTTCTAAGATTACACATTAAAAAAGTATTTCTACTCCTTCCTCTTCCATTTACACCTTCACATAATTCAAGAATATTTTTCCCCGAAAAAATACCCGTCCAATCCCCTATATTTGCTCCATGAAGCAGGCGTATTTTTTTGTTTTTCTCTTCATCGCTCATTTTTCCTCCGCCCAGCTCCGTGAATTCCACATCACCGAGCGGGAGCCGGAT
>SKHV01000223.1 GCA_007116765.1 Prolixibacteraceae bacterium
TACCCACCAACGAAAGTGCTTTTAATTTAGTTTTCTTACTGTCTGATAAATCAAGGGAATGCACTTCGCAATTTTCAGGAATGGAGCGTTGGGCACCATTTCCATTGTGCAATGCCAAAATAGTCACCTTTTTAAAATGCTTGGCGATTATAGGGAGTTCATTTTCCAGAAATGTTTCGCGATTTCCAAATGGAAATCCCCCGCCCGTTATCAGTAATAAAGATGGATTCATTTTTTCACTTTGTAGCAAAATTACTGTTTTTATTTAATGTTGGATAAAGAATAAGTAAGGCAATTTTCTTCTTCAAATGCGATGTGTTGAATAGTTCTTACAACATTTTACCTATCTTTGAAAATTGTAATAATACGAATAGCCACATAATGGGAAATAACAAGTTGGAATGGCCAAAAGGTAAAAAATTCGCTTTTACGATAGTCGATGATACGGATAACGCAACCATTGAAAACATTAAGCCAATTTACGACTTACTTCACGATTTAAAATTGTTCACAACCAAAACAGTTTGGGTTTATCCTTCCAGAGATCGATTTTCAGGTGAATGCCTGCAAGATGCAAACTACCTTCAATTTATCAAAGATTTAAAAAATAAAGGCTTTGAAATTGGTTTACATGGCGTTGGAAGTGGAGATTTTACAAGAGAAGAAATACTCAAAGGTTTGCAACTTTATGAAGATTTTCTTGGGGAAAAGCCCAGTATGCATATCAATCATGCTCAAAACTCCCATAATTTATACCATGGAAACAGGGGCGGAAGCAAATTATTACAGTGGTATGCCAAAAGAAAGGCACCGAACGATTCCTATTATGGTGAAATAAAAGAAAGTAAATACTACTGGGGGGATTGGGCAAAAAAGAATATTAAATATACCAGGGGCAGAACCTTTGAACAAATTAATACACTACGGCAAGACCCTTTAATGCCATACTACGACAAAGACAAATTGGATAGTACCAATATTTGGTTTAGCTCATCCGATGGGGCGAATGTAAATCTTTTTAATAAGCTAATAACCGAAGAAAATGTAGATCAGTTAGTGGCTAAAGGCGGTTTGTGTATCGTATATACCCATTTTGCTTCTGATTTTTATAAAAATGGAAAGATAAATGAGGAGTTTGAGCAAAAAATCAGGTATTTAGCTTCCAAAGACGGATGGTTCGTTCCAGCCTCTGAACTATTAGACTATGTTATAGATCAAAAAGGTGTTAATTCGCCGAGTCAGTGGTATTTTACGTATTTAGATTTACGTGAAATACTACGAAATAAGTTAAATCGTTTTTTTAAAGTAAGTCGTTGAGATGTAAATTGAAAGTGTGTTTGGTCAAACCTTATTGCACATAACTAATAATAATTATTTTTGTATCATGCACAGTCAAGTAATTAAAAATATATTATATTCCCACAAATGCGCTCATTTATATGGTATGATTTCTCCTGTTGACTACGAAGCCTACCCTAAAAATCCGCACATCGCTAAGTTTTTTGTTCAAATGGCGCGTGCGGAGGATTTAGGTACTGGTATTCGTAATGTTTTTCATTTTAGTAAGCTTTACTCAGGTAAATTACCCGTTTTTAAGGAAGAAGATGCTTTCGAAGTTTTAATACCTTTAACTACCCCCAAAACTACCCCCAAAAAGAGTGTAAAAACAAGACTGAAAGTACTTGAATTAATGGTAGAAAATCCTCTGATAAGCAAGCAAGCAATAGCAAAAACATTGAATATTTCAACTGAAGGGATAAGGTATCATATTAGAATATTAAAGGCTCAAAAGAAGATTAAATATGAAGGCCCAGCTAAAGGAGGAAGATGGATTGTACTAACTAAAAATGGAATCAATTGAAAAAAATACTGATATTAGCTTATGATTTTCCACCGTATGTTTCTGTTGGTGGTTTACGACCTTATAATTGGTTCAAGTATTTTAAACAATATGATGTTGAGCCCATCGTTGTCACGCGCCAATGGGAAAACAAATACGGCAGTGAATTGGATTACATTGCTCCTAGTGCTTCAAAAGAGGTAGTCATAGAAGAAAATGAGTTTGGTACGATTATTAGAGCGCCTTATTTTCCCAATTTAGCGAATAAAATCATACTCAAGTATGGTGAAAAGCGATTTAGGTTGCTGAGAAAAATGATTTCATTGTATTACGAAGTTTTTCAGTTTGTCCTACCAATTGGTCCAAAGTTGACAATTTACAAAGCAGCCAAAAATTACTTAAAAGCAAACAAGGTAGATGCGATTATTGCTACAGGAGATCCTTTTGTACTTTTTTACTATGCCAAAAAAATGTCAGAAATATACCAAATCCCATGGATGGCGGACTACCGTGACCCTTGGAGTGATGATATTTCACTTACAAAAAAACCACTTTTAAGATATTGGTTTCGCAGACAAGAGCTAAAGATTATAGAAACGACTTATGCTGTTTTAACTGTAGTTCCTTTTCTCGTTCAAAAAATAGAAAAAATTAATCCAAACAAAACAATTCATGTTTTCCCAAATGGTTTTGACGATGAATTGGCCGAAAAGGTGAAACATGTCGAACAATCCAAAGACGAATTAGTCATTACTTACGCTGGTTCTGTATATGACTGGCATCCCTTGCTTCGTTTTTGTTCAGCGTTAGAAGAAGTACTGAAAAGCACCTCAAGTGTTAAGCTGAAATTACAATTCATAGGTATTTCCAAGATGGAAGATTATCGTGCGAAAATCAAGGAAAATTGCCCTGTTTTATTTCATCATATTGCTTTTATTCCTAGAGTTGCAAATCAGGAATTATTTTCATACTTAGCTAAGAGTAATGTTTTACTTTTGTTCAATGATTATTCTATTATAGGAACAAAAATATTTGATTATTTAGCTGTAAAACGACATGTTTTATTGTGTTTTAGTAATGACCCTGAGGCGATGAAATTGAAAAAACATTTTAAGTCGGACGAAAGTCATTCTCCCGACAAACAAGCGCAAGCTACTTTATTGCAAAAAACCAATGCAGGAGAAATGATTAAAGATGCAGCGGATTTAAAAATAGCCCTCGCAAAGTTGATGGAAGAATTTAAAAAAAACAAATCGATTACTTGTGCTACAACTGATGTAGCACAATATGCTCGAAGGGCACAAGTGAAAAAAATGGCTGAATTGATTAATAACATGTAGTATTCCAAATGATATCCATTGTAAACTATAAAATGGGGAACTTAGATTCCATTGCGCGCAAAATAAAATTGTTGGGTGCAGACGTAGAAATCATTACGCAACCCGAAGAAATTTTAAAAGCTGAAAAACTGATTCTTCCGGGAGTGGGTCATTTTGGTAAAGCCATGGAAAGCTTGCGGGAAAACAACTTGGTTGCTGCTTTAAATGAAGCTGTTTTAGACAATAACACTCCCATCTTAGGAATTTGTCTTGGAATGCAGCTCATGTGTCAATTTAGTGAAGAAGGAGATGAAATGGGATTGGGTTGGTTTGATGTAGCGGTACGAAAAATGAAAATGAACAATTACTTGAGGTACAAAGTACCGCATACGGGTTGGAGCATTGCTAATTTTAAACCTGATTCACCAGTTGCTATTGCTATTCCTCCGAACAGTGAGTTCTACTTTGTACACTCCTACGCAGTCTATGAAGCCCCGAAAGAAGAGATTTTAACCACATCTTTTTATGAAACACCTTTTATTTCTGGCTTGTCAAAAAACAATATTTTCGGTGTTCAGTTTCATCCAGAAAAAAGCCACAAAATAGGCACTCAACTTATTCAAAATTTTATAAACCTTTAACCTCGTCTCATGTACCGTCCACGCGTTATTCCTGTTTTGCTTTTACAACATAAAGGTTTGGTGAAAACCGAAAAGTTTAAAAAACCAACCTATATTGGTGACCCCATCAATGCGGTGCAAATCTTCAATGACCTTCAAGCAGATGAAATCGTTTTTTTAGACATTGATGCATCAAAAAACAAAACACGTATTGACATCAACTTTGTAAAAGAAGTTGGAGAAGAGGCGAATATGCCGTTTACCGTTGGTGGTGGTATCAGATCGATAGATACGATAAGAACAATTATATCTGCAGGGGCTGAGCGTGTAATAATCGGTAATTATGCCCTCGAAAATCCAGATTTCATAAAAGAGGCTGCAAACACCTTTGGTTCTTCAACAATTGCGGTTTGTATTGATGTTAAGAAGAACTTGTTTGGCAAACAAAAAGTATATTCCTTGAACGGGAAGAAAAGTTGGGACTATACACCTATACACTTTGCAAAGTTGATGGAAGAAAAGGGCGCAGGAGAGCTTGTTGTGCAGTCTATTGATCTTGATGGAAGCATGACAGGTTACGACCTTGAATTAATCAAAGCCATAGCAGAGGAAGTGAAGATACCTGTGATAGCCTTGGGGGGTGCAGGTAGTGTAAAACACTTAGATGAAGCGTTTAAGCAAGGATACGCATCAGGAGTAGCTGCGGGCAGCCTATTTGTTTACCAAAATAAAAGCAAAGGTGTCTTAATCAATTATCCTGAAAATCTAAAAGAATTATTTTAACTTAGGGATATTACTTATTTTTGTGGTTCAATTTGGACATAAATAATGAAAACCACTAACTATAAAATTTGCAAGGTGTGCGTAATGGATACCTCAGATAGCGATATCCAATTGGATAAACAAGGCCGTTGTAATCATTGTACTGATTTTGAAAATTTACTTAAGCAACCCAAATATGACAAGGCTGAGCAAGACAGGTTGTTGCAGGAATTAATTGAACGCATTAAAACCAAAGGTCAAGGCAAAAAGTACGATTGTTTGGTTGGAATTAGCGGTGGAGTGGACAGCTGCTACACAGCTTATTTATGTCATCAATGGGGGCTAAGACCGCTACTCATGCACATGGATAATGGTTGGAATTCTGATATTGCAGTAAAAAACGTCAAAAAAATAGTGGACAAGCTCGGCTTGGACTACATGAGTTATGTCTTGGATTGGCAAGAGTTTAGAGAAATACAGTTGGGCTTTTTAAAATCGTCTATTGTTGATTTAGAAATGCCAACAGACATTGCCATTGCAGCCAGTCAATACGAAACAGCGGCCAAAAATGGCATCTCCTTTATGATTTCTGGTGGGAATTTTTCAGGAGAAGGAATCTTGCCTCTATCGTGGGGCTATCATGTTTTAAAGGATGAAAAGTTATACCGTCACATTGTAAAAAAATATGCTAAGGCTAAACTGAAAAAAGTGCCGATTGTAGGCCTTAAAGGCGAGGTGTATTATAAATTCATAAAAGGAATTAAAACCGTATATCCTTTAAATTTAGTGGATTACAATAAAGATGAAGCAAGAGAGTTTCTAAAAAAAGAATTTGACTGGCAAGATTATGGAGGGAAGCACCACGAGTCGAAAATTACTGGTTTTTGGCAATCATATGTCATGCCAACCAAGTACAATATGGATTACCGTCGTGCTACATATTCTTCTCAAATTGTTAGTGGTCAAATAACAAGAGAAGAAGCATTACAAAAATTAGAAGCATTACCGTACAATCCTGATAATGTTGAAAAAGATAAAGCATTTATTGCAAAAAAATATGGCATTACCATTGACAAACTCAATGAATACCTCATGCGTCCACCTAAAACCTACAAAGATTTCCCGAATGACAAAAAGAAAATTGAATGGTTCTATGATTTGTATCGCAGGTTTTTAGGGTAAAAGGCAATCGAGTCGGTGTTCTCGGTACAAATTTCTTCCATTTTATTGCAGAAATTCACTCGACCACCTTTGTTTTGCTTTTTGGGATGAATTCTACTTATGTAAAATTGCTAGGGCAATGCATAAGGCAATCGAGTCGGTGTTCTCGTTACAAATTTCTTCCATTTCATTACAGAAATTCACTCGACCACCTTTGTTTTTCTTTATGGGATGGATTTTACTTATGTAAAATTGCTAGGGCAATGTAAAAGGCAATCGAGTGGAATTAAATCAAAGCGAAAGCTTTGTTTTAATTATGTATCGAGAGTGCCGAAATCGAGTCGGTGTTCTCGGTACAAA
>SKHV01000340.1 GCA_007116765.1 Prolixibacteraceae bacterium
GATAAGTTGTCATGTTTTCGCCACGCCAATCATGTATTTGCTCAATGAGAAGCGGAAAATTTTACTTCGCCCCAACTCTGTCCAACATTTAGATTCATAGGCTGATTGGTATTTGGGTTCAAGCGAATGAGTAAAATATTACCCCGCACATGCCTGTGTAAGTTTTTCCCTACACGAGAATCAGTTTTTCCCTACAAGCATTTCATCTTTTTCCTACAAGTAGTTTACTGAAATAGTGTTATATTGTGTAATACAATTAAATGACCACAAATGAGAATAGTTATAGCCGATGATTCTGATTTAATGCTCGAAAGGTTGCAAAAAATGCTAAGCCTGATAGACAAGGTTGAAGTAATCGGCATATACCGCAACGGTACCGAAGCTCTTGCCGGTCTAAAGAAATTTAGCCCTGATTTGGCCATTCTTGATAATAAAATGCCCGGGCTAAACGGCGTGGATATTATTCGTGAAGTAAGGAAAGAGAATCACACGATAAAATTAATGTTGCTCACTTTTTATTCTGATTTAATCTACCAGAAACAGGCCATGGCAGCCGGAGCTGATTTTTTCTTTTCGAAGAGTGATGATTTTGAGAAGATACCGGGACTTATCGGCCAATTGATAAAAAACGGAAATGATTCTAAATAGGTATTGTTAAATAAAAAGCAGATAATTATGAAAGTTAGTTTGAACTTATTAGGTATGTTTATAGTAATCATCTATTCATTGTCACTGTTATCATGCGACAAATCGATTCATACGGAGCCAGTGATTGTGCCTGATTACTCAAAAAAAGAATACTGGTTGTCGCTACCCGCCAACAATGTAAAAGAAGTCGATATTTTCTACGCTTATCCAACAGCATGGGTTAAGGAAGATTCTTCAGAGTCCAACTTCTGTGAGATTGACAACAGAATAATGCTTATCGGTTCTCAACAAGCTTTTGACAGACAGGCAACCGCTTTTAAAACTGTTGGAAATATTTACGCACCTTATTACAGGCAGGCTGTGGCTACTTAT
Organism: Prolixibacteraceae bacterium; assembly: GCA_007116765.1. Taxonomy (GTDB): domain Bacteria; phylum Bacteroidota; class Bacteroidia; order Bacteroidales; family Prolixibacteraceae; genus Roseimarinus. The sequence goes on from SKHV01000340.1 coordinate 1,021, forward strand.
ACGCTGAGTCTGCCCGAAGAACAACGCTGGGAAGCAATTGGGAGTATTCCAGCCAAAGATGTTACCGCTGCCTTCGATTATTACATAAAAAATTATAACAATGGTCGCCCCTTCATTCTCGTTGGCCATTCGCAGGGTGCAATGACTACCATGTTTCTATTAAAAGATTACCTGGCTGAAAATCCGGATGTTTACAAACAAATGGTTTGTGCCTACGTAATTGGATATCCGATAACAACTCAGTTTATGGATGATAATAAACATCTGAAGTTTGCAGAAGGACCGGATGATACTGGTGTAATAATTTCCTTTAACACACAGTCGCCAAAAATTGCTCAAGGCGAAAATATAATTATGACGGATAACATAGGGATAGTTATCAATCCAATAAACTGGAAAAGAGATGAGACTTTAGCCGAAGCGTCCGAAAATCTGGGGTCATATATGCCGACTGACAGCCATGGAAATTACGAAAGAATTGCTAATCTGGCCGATGCCCGCATTGATTTGGCACAAGGAGTAATTGTATGCAGCACCGTTAACGACAGTGCCATGTTTCAACTTTCGGGCAATATGGGGCTTGGAGTTTACCACAGTTTTGATATCCCGTTCTATTATTATAACCTTCGGGAAAATGCTGAAAAAAGGGTTAGTAATTTCATAGGGAAATAATTACCATTGACAATACGGCGTCAGTAATTCATGAACTTAAATTTAATATATTATGGGAACATCAAAAATGGCAAAAAGCACAAATTTTCAGTTCATAGTATGGCTAATCATACCTATATTCTTAATCAGTAGCTGCGATAAAGAGGATAGCCCTGAAATTCGTACTGAATCTTTAGCTGAGTATATATCGCAGAATAGCCCACTAATTACTGCTCACCGTGGGTTCGCAGAAGTGGCACCGGAAAATACGATGAGCGCTTTCGAAGCTGCTTTTCATGCAGGTGCAGATGCTTGTGAATTTGATGTTCATATGACATTAGATGGCACACTGGTAGTGTTTCATGACGATACCATTGGTCGCACAACCAATGGCACGGGGGTGCTCAAGGAATTAACTTATGACTATTTATCAACCCTGGATGCAGGCAGCTGGAAAGATCCCAAATTTGCAGGTGAAAGAATCCCCACCTTACACCAAACTTTAACTTATTTTCAGGAAAATAATATGGTGGCAGTACTTGAGATAAAAGTTGCAGACATTGTGGATGAAATTTTAGAAATGCTGTATGCTACTAAAATGGATAAAAGAACGGTAATTATTAGTTTTGAAGAATCTGCCATTTCCAAAATATTAAGCGAAAAGCCTGATATACCTGCTCTTTTGCTCATCTATGGTTCACCATATATGACAGGTTCAACACAAAACAAAGTAGATAACATTTCACAAAAAGCGGATGAAATCGGCACTAAGTATGTCGGCCCATTTTCTTTTCAACTTGAGAAATTAGACCCCGCATTATTGTCTGAGGCGATCCACAATTTAGAAAACAACATCGACCCGGGAGAGCTACCATTGGCCCTGGATGCTGAAACTGTAGCGGCTTTGCACGAAAGAGGATACCTGATCGATGCATGGACAGTGGATTCCGAAGAAAACATCAGGGATTTGGTGACATTTAATGTTGATTTTTTGACCACCAATTATCTTGAGCGGGCTATCAGAATTAAAAAGGAAATACAAAACAAATAAGTTTGATATGAGAACAATTACTTTACTTACTCAGCTTAATAAGTTTAGAAACGATTCAAAACTGACTGCTCAAAAGGTACAGGAATTGTCCCGCCAAAGGTTTACCGCTTTACTGGAAAAAACGTATCATGCGTCAGCGTTTTATCGTGATCTCTATAGTTCTCATGGTATAAAACCCAACGACCTAAAAGACATTGTTCCGAGAGATCTTCCCATTGTTGATAAAACGATGGTGATGGATAATTTTGATTCTTTGCTTACTGATCCTTCAATAAACCTAAAATCGGTGGAAGAATTCCTAAGCAACGACACCAATCCGCAAAACAGGTTCCGAAATAATACAGTGATTCACACATCCGGTTCTACAGGAGTTCCCGGAATATTTTTATACTCGAAAGAGGAATGGAGTTTAATTGCGGCCCTTGTGGTTGCACGCATCTCACAACCTGTTTATAATCCTTTCCGCAAACTACGGCTTGCATATCTTGGCAATACAGGTGGGCATTATGCCGGAGTAACGCTTGTAAGCGATGCACCAAAATTCCTGTACAATACCCGGCTTTTTTCAAATCCAAAAGATTTTCAACACTTGATTTCCGGTTTAAACGAGTTTCAACCTGATATCATTTCAGGATATGCTGGCACAATATATCAGTTGGCACTGGCTAAATTAGACGGACGGTTGAATATAAAACCCGGGCGTTTACAATCATCGGGAGAAGTACTCACCGAGAATATGCGGCAAATAGTTGAAAGTGCGTTCAATCAGGATGTATTTGATTTGTATGCCTGTTCGGAATCCATTGTACTGGGCATTCAAAAAAGCGGCAGGGATCCGTTTTTTCTCTATAACGACTGGCATCACCTCGAAATTATTGATGAGAACGACAATTTAGTTCCGGAAGGAACCCAGGGGGCATTGGTGATAACGCCCCTCTACCGAACATTGCAACCATTAATCCGATATCGTTTGTCGGATACCATGGCGCTTAAAACAACCGATCAGCCATTCATTACTCTAGATAGAATTTCAGGAAGAACTGGTGATACGCTCACGTATTTAGGTCCACAAGGAATTAAAATTAACATTCATCCATATGATATGTTAGCATTTTATGTTCCAGGATTACGACAATTCCAGTTTGAACAGACCTCACCCAATACTTTACTACTCCGAATTGCTGTTAATGATGGTTACAGCGACACCAAACAGTTAGCAGAAAAGAAGCTACAGGAAATTCTTGCAAAAGCAAACATTGAGGAATTCGTTTCAGGAAAAGTAGAGCTTGTTGATTCTATTGGATTGAATCCCAAAACGGGGAAATTCAAACTCATTATACCTTATAGCCTCATTAAATATGATTGATTATGAAACATAAACAAAACAAATAATCTGTGTTAGCAATTGTTTTGTCAAAGTGGGGATGAGTTAGCGGTGATTACAAACTGTTAATTGAGAGTTCATAAAAATAAAATTTTTCTAAGTTATAAGTATAAAAAATGAGAGGATTAAGGATATTTTTGCAGTTGATATCTAAAGAAAGTGCTTTTATTCGGGCTTCTTAATAATACAGAAAAAGCACTGGCGGGCAGTTTTCCCCGTCAGTGTTTTTTTTAATGCAATTATTTCTTTCGCCATATCACAACAAAACGTAAACCTAAAATATCAATTTGCTAACAAGGTAGGATGAGCTTTCTTTATTCCATATTTCATCCAATTTCAGGGCATACTCCGAACCAGCGGTGTGAAAATTAAAAATATCCGCAAAACAATATTTTTATTCTAAGAATTGGTTATCTTGAAAAAGATTATTACAACCAGCATTTTTTAGTATGTCAAGAAATATATTTATAGTTTTTATTCTTTTTGCAACCCTACTTCAACCAAGCATGTTATTTGCTCAGGAATATGTTGTAGGCGGCGATTTTGATTATGCCCCGTTTACATTTATTGATAAAACAGGAAAACCCAGTGGCCTCGAAATTGATGTTTTAGAAGCCATTGCCGCATCAAGCGGTATGGAATTAAACATTCAACTCAGCAGTTGGGAAAGTGCATTATCCAAAATGAAATCGGGGAAAACCGACATTCTTGTTGGAGTCATTTATTCAGAAGAAAGAGAACAGTATTTCGATTTTACTATTCCTATTCACACCGAATATTATTCAATTTTTATTCGCAAAGAGTTGCCACTTGACGATTTGTCAAGCTTATATGACTATAGGCTAGTGGCTTTGGATGCGGATGCATCTATCGATAAGTACCTTGTTCCCATGGGGCTCTTTGATAATTATATATTGGCAGAGTCATTGCCCAATGCACTTTCAATAATAGAATTGGGATTGGCTGATTATGTATTGGCTCCTAACCTACTTGGCTTGAACGAGATTAAAAAAAATAAATATCAAAACATTGAAATAAAAGGCCCGTCGATAATTCCCAGTATTTATTGTATGGCAGTAAGGAAAGGGGATGCCCAATTATTGAACGCTTTAAATAATGGAATTACTGAGTTGCGAAGAAGTGGAAAACTTACCGAATTATATGAAAAATGGAAAGTCTATGAAAATGATGACTTTTATCAAAATAGGACTATCAAAATCTTTTTGGTTAGTTTTATAATAGCAATTGTCATTTTAATTCTTGTTTTTATATGGGGATGGTCACTTCGGTTGGAGATTAGAAAACAGACAGAAAGTCTCAGTCTTAAAAATCAGGAACTACAAAAAAGCGAAGAAAAATTCAGGGTAATTACTGAAAACTCGAGCGACATAATCTGGCATTTAGACAGCAATTTCCTTTTAACATATATTAGCCCGGCCGATGAAAGAATAAGAGGTTTTAAAAGAGAAGAAGTAATTGGCAAATCCCTTTTTTCGATTTTGAAACCCGAAGGAATTGAAATGCTCATAGAGGCAAATAAAAAACGAATGATCGAACTGAGCAAGGGTATCCGATCAGCCCCCGTTATTTATGAGTTGGAAGAACTTTGTAAAGATGGCAGTTGGGTTTGGGTTGAAGCTACTGCAGAAGCATTTTATGATAAGGCCGGTAATGTTTCGGGTTACCATGGAGTTTCGAGAGATATTTCGGAACGAAAAAAAGCGGAATTACTGCTTCAAGAACGTGAAAGCCAGTTAAGAGAACTTAATTCCACTAAAGACAAACTTTTTTCAATAATAGCACACGATTTACGAAGTCCGTTTACAGCCATTTTAGGCCTATCGGAACTGTTAATTGAAAACAGCAAAGATTTTGAAGTTTCTGAATCGGAAAAGTACCTGGGAATTATCAATTCAACAACTAAAAACACACTTA
>SKHV01000447.1 GCA_007116765.1 Prolixibacteraceae bacterium
GTTTGAGTGCAAATATGATAAATGGGTGCGTGGGGAAAAAGGACAGACGGGGGTATAAAAAAAAGCGGGAGGTGTACCCGCTTTTGTATTAGTTGTTAATCGCTAATTATAATTCATACCCAATAATATCCCATCCTTTTGAGTTGGGGTCGGGGTTGTTTCTTACGAATGGTTTTATGTTTTCACAAAACACCTTTCCGGATGCATCTTTGAAATGGATATATCTGAATATTTGTTCTGGTGGTTCTGATAGCATGCGTCCGTATAGTCTTATAACCGGATCTTTCTCAAAAAGCATGTCTTTAAATTCTGATTTCAGAGCCCACTCTATCCTTTTGGCGGCTATATACATATAGTCGGGTGGGTAAATATTGTCCGGGGTTTTCTTCTTTGGTACTAACATAACTACAGCCAATGCGAATCCGGGAGTGATGGTTAAGCATAGCAGGAATGCGATACCGAAATTAATTTCTCTGTCTTGTGTAAGAATCAGCGCAAATATAAAGGCTGCTAAGTTTGTAATTGCTAAGAATATGATAAGATCATTCATTGGAATTTGGGTGATTTTTTGTGTATAGTCTATTCATAGTACAATTATACGTATAAAAAATGAATTTTTGGGTCAATTTTTATTTAGTTTGTCCGGTCTCCTCCCGAGTTGCTCCATAGCTGATTCCATTGCTTTGTTTAATTCAGATGAGTTCTCTTTGTCTTCTAAGAAAAAATTTACTTTTATTGCTCCTGCTACTGATAAAAATGTGTCAAGTCTGGGTTTGTATCGAAGGGAGAATATCCTGCTTATATTGGTTTGAGTAATGCCGGAAAGTTGGGCTATCTCTTCTTGAGTTATTCCTTTTTGTTTGGCAATTTCTTTTAAAAGGAGTACTAATACTTGCCATGATTTTGGATTTGGGTTAGAGTTTTGCATCGTGTGCTAGTTTAAGTGAGTAGTAAATGTAAAGGGCGATTTCGCCAGCAACCATATTCTCTTCTGCAGTGAGGCAAAAGGGATTTATAGGGAAGGTGTAAATAAACTCATGGGAGTCTGGAACCTTCATTATTCTCATATTATCTAAAGTAGATGCCAGATGTTTACACAGCAAAAAAACATCTTCCTTTTGATCTTCAGAAAAGCAACATGCGTTCGAATATGCAATCTGACCATTTTTCAAAATATCGAACATAGATCCGTATTCAGTGATTGTAAGTTTTACTTCAAATGGAGTTCTCTTTACAAAGATTTTATGTGCCCCTGATTTAATCTGAAAGGCTTTAAAGTGCTCGATGGTTTCGGGTAGTATCCCGTTTGTGTCTCTGATTATATCAGATCCTTTGAATGTGATGTGTTGTACTTTCATAGTTACCAAGATTTAGAAAAAATATGATTTTTAAAGACTTCTGCTATACCTGTATTTTGTTTTAATCTGAGGACTTCGTCAGCATCCATCCCTAAGTTTTTTGATATTTCCTCGTCGGAGCAACCAAGGTAAATCATTTCTGCTACAATATTGCTCATACGGTCTATCTGGTGAGTGCCTTTAGCTCGGTTAAACCTAATGGTTGCACTCATAAGTTCAGACACAGGTTCATCTAAGATGACGACAGGAATGTATTGCATCTTAAATTCGATGGCAATAAGATGTCGGTGAAACCCATCGACAATCATGTATTCCTCTTCCGATTTTTTTATTACAATAAGAGGGAAACAAAACCCGCTTTTTTTTATGCTTCGTTTAAGTAAGTCCATTTCCGGCTTCGCTACCTTGTTTGGATTCCATGGGTTTGGTTTCAGTAACGTAGTAGGGATTAGTACCGGGAATTTTATCTTTATATCCCCATCCAGAAACTCGGTGTCGTTATTGATGCTGTTGTGAAATTGAATTTTTGTTTGCATAAAGTTTGAATTTATGGTATTTGCCACGCATACCGTAGTGAATAAAATTATTGTCAGTGTATCTTTTTATTTGAATAGGATTGTCTGTGATTACCCTTATTTCTCTTTTTAGCGAAATAGCATAATTCAATCGCATATTAAACAAGGGTGTTGACAAGCCTTTCCCCCTAAATTCCGGTAAAACATAAAAGTTGTCAAAATAACTGTGTGTTTTTTCGTGAATTATGGCATTAAACCCAATGATCTCTCCATCAAGAAAAGATACAAACCAAACAGACTTGTCTTTAGTATAAAACTGCCATCCTCCCATTTCTTTGGCGTATTTTCTGTATGCGAAAAATTTTCCCATTTTACACCAAAAATCATCTTCGTGTTTCAGGTAGGTTACAATACTGAATCCCATTTCTCCTCCATTTTTTTTATGCGTTCGCTCATCTTGTTTGAATAACCAAACCCATATTTTTTAAATACAAAATCTCTTTTTATGATTGCAGAACATAGGGTTTCGTAGGAAATAAAATATTTTATAGACAGACCGGTCTCTTGAGATTTTAACCTGGCTGCTTTCCTGCTGTCCTGAATGTAGATGTCAGGAGAAATATTTTCTTTGTCCTGATACATGGTTTTGTGGTATCTAAAGGTAATATCAAACTTTTCTTTAAAGTTCTCTCTTGTAAGGGGAGGCAACTCCTTCATTAATATTTCAAGGTAATCCTTCCAGGTAATATTTTTAGGTTTCTTTATTTTGCCCCTGTTTATATTTGTATGATTGTAAAGTTTTCCGAAGTTCGCTCCTGCTACCCTTTGCACCATTTTATCCCATGTTTCAGGCTCTATAAATTGCCATATCCAAAGTGATTTTTTTTGTTCTTCTCCAAAAGCGGAGCATGTTCGCATTTGAGAGTATGCAAGCCCCATGCGGAACATTGAATCATATACTCGGTTGTAGTCTTTGCGTGTAATTGCGTAGTAGTGCCAAACATCTGTATGCTCCCAGTCGTATATTGGTAAGCATGTCCAAGTACGTGGTGCAACGGTTTTGGTGAGGTATGTATGATTATTCTTTTTTATCCTATTTTTTTTGGTGGCAATGGCCATGTGTCGTCCGTAGCTTTCGGTAGATCGCATGCCAATAAAATTACATATATTGTCGATATTGGATATATCGCAAAGGTATTCGCCAAAGTTCTCTAATGACCAATATTCTAGGTTTTCGGGCTTCATGTATTTTTTAAATTCAGGAGGCATGTTGTTATCATTAATAACATAAGGCATATTAGGCATTGGCCGAACCCATTTGTCCTTTTGAGTTTTATCCCATATTTTGAAGTATCGTTGGTAAACGCTGCTTCCATTATCGTCGAGCTCTTCGATACAAAGCCAGTAAGGTTCTACTTCAGGAAGCTCCATTATGTGTTTAGTGTATCGTTCGGTCTCTTTGAAAATTACTTCTAAATCGCTAAACACAGTTTTTACTGGGAGCCTGTTTAGTTTCCGTGCTACTTGAATGACTAAGTTTATTAGTATGCCGCTGTCTTTCCCTCCTGAAAAGGAAACGTAAAAGTCATCAAAAGAAAGGATCGCTTCTTCGATTCGTTCTATTGCGGCATCATACACGTTTTTTTCTTTATAGTTCTTGGGCATATTGTTTTAGTTTAGTTTTGTCTTTAAGTAGATAATTTATCTCTTTAGCTAAGCTGCTTTTTCGTTGTAGGGTTTTTAGGATTTTCCATTCAATACCTGAATCTACAACGAGATCACAAACATTCATCTCTCTTGTTTGTCCTTGTCTGTCTATCCTCCCAACAGATTGCTTGCGCTGAAAGTAGCTGAAGGAATTTGAGTAAAAAATAATCCTTCTGCTGGCAATTTGCAATCCATTTAAACCTGTGCCACCAGATTGCATGGTGGCAACAAAATACTTTTTACTGCCATTAACAAAATTTGTCAATTCCTGGTCACGTTCCTTTGGGTTTCGTCCGGTAAAAAGTGCACAGTTATTTGCTCCGAGTACATCTATAATCTGGTCTATTTCGTACAGGTATTTACAAAAAATAATAGTTTGCTCAGTAAGATCCATGCTTGCAAGCAACTGAGGTTTATTTGTATCTATTGGGACTATATCACCATCTCTATCTATATAATATCCGGTGGTTATTTGCTGCATGCGTGTTAATACTCTGAATATTTGCGTTGCAGTTACCCAATCTTCTTTGATAATCTCCATAAGCCTTTCTTTTTCTCTGTAATAGAATTCGTTTTGAATATCGGTCATATCGCATGTAAATTCATGGAAATTCATGGCAGGAAGATCAAGACAATCAGCTTTGTTGATTTGGTAGGTGTAAGGTTCAACGAGGCCCATTAGGTAGTCTATATTTTTGTAGCCAATGATTTCATCTCCATTGCGACCTCCCATGATCAGGTACTTTTTTTCAAAAGTAAGCCAACTGGCTTCACTAATGATATCATCAGAAAGCATTGCATATTGCATGTACAGGTTATGTACATTCTCAGTTACAGGAGTCCCGGTCATTACAACTTTATAGCTGCTTTGATCGCAAACTTTTTTAATTCGCTTGCTGCGTTTTGCTCGTGCGTTTTTGGTCATGTGGCTTTCGTCAACAATGATCTGGGTTTCATGATCGGCAAAATCGAGAGCATCAAATACTGCCTTATTGCTGCTGCTCATGCTTTCGAGCCCGATGATCTTCCACTGCAGAGAGCTTTTCTTTGCCCATTTGTCTATTTCTGCCTGAAAGTTTTTCTTTGTGCTGACGGGGCAAAATATTAATACTTTTTTGATTTGGCCAGCCTCATATCGACTAATACAAAGGTCTATTGCTATTTTAGATTTTCCTGTGCCGGTATCGGCAAAAAGAGCGGTTACCTTCATACTACAGCAGAAGCGAAGCGCCTGGGCTTGGTGCATAAGGCTGTTTTCGTATATGGGGTAAATATCATCGCTGAGTCTTTCGTGTAGGGGGATTTGTTGCCGCTTGATTTCGCAATCGTATATTAATTCGTGAAACTGGGTTTGCAGGTCATCAAGGTATCGCGAAGCCAGTTCGTTATCATAGTAATTAGGATGTCGGTTGTTTTCGACCACTACACGAGGTGTCAAGCGGTCATTTACAACTTCAAACCAGGCACTTGTTTTAATCCCTCTGCCTTGCATCCCAAAAGGGATGTAAAGTCTTGCAATTTTACTTTTTTCGCCGGTAAACAGGCGAGAGTTTTTAATTCTCGCCTGTAGCATTTGGAGTGCTTGTATCTGGGTCATGATTCGAGTTCCTTTTTAAGTTCATCGATGCGGGCCAGAAGGGCTGTAATCTCTTCCCTTATTTCGGTTTCGGGGCGTTTTTTAGTGTTGCGGATCACCTTTACCCAACCTTCTTCTATTGCTTGCTTTACTTCTGGTAATTCAGTACCAGGAAGAGGGAAGTTTTTAATGTGCAAGGTTGCTTTATTTACTGTGGTTGACCAGTTTTTTACAGACCCTGAACTGTCAACACTTCCGGAGATAAGCACTATATCATCACCGAGTTTGGCACCAGAATCACGGCCAAAAGCACGGGCTATTATGCGTCCAAACAATACTACCGGGCCGGTAAGGCAACTTGCGTCGTAGTTTTCTATTACCAATGTGCAATTATCGTAAGGTACTTCACCGGTTGTACCAAAGAATTGAATCATTGCTTCGCGCACATGCTCAATAATGGTATCATCAAATATCCATGCGCCACGGGGTTTATCCCATTTGCCTCTAAAGTTGCGGGCTTTCGCCACAAACTCGGCATGGTAAGGGGTGTAAACGATAATTTGATCGTCGTTGATTTCGAGTTTAATTTCTTGTTTACTCATTTTGCGGGAGCCGTATTGTTGTCCTGTTGCCGCCAGGGTTTAAAGAGCCTGCCCGGCTAGGGGCAGGCTGATTAGTATTATTTTAAGCTCATTAATTTAAGGAAAACATGCTCGGGATTGCGAGCGGAAGAGTTTGCCAGCTCTATACCTTCAGGGGTGAAGCAAACCAGTTCGTTTTCCGCTTCGGGGTCGGCACTTTCGGCAATGTTAACTTTGCCAATATGGGTTTTATTGTGATAAACATCGAGCGTAGAGCTGATGAA
>SKHV01000311.1 GCA_007116765.1 Prolixibacteraceae bacterium
TAGTCAATAAGTCATCCCGATATCGGGAGTCAGTTGGTCATTTGTTTTTCATTGACTAATGACCAATGACTACTGACTTTTTTCTATCGTGCTACTCGCCCTGAGGCGTCGCCTTTCATTAGTTTTTGTACTTCATCGACACTTACACGGTTATAATCGCCATAAATTGTATGTTTCAGGCACGATGCGGCCACCGCAAACTCAAGCGCTTTTTGGTCATCGTTGGGCCATGTAAGCAGGCCGTAAATCAAACCACCCATGAACGAATCGCCACCGCCCACGCGGTCAACAATGTGTGTTATTTGATAGGTGGGTGCTCCGTAAAGTTTCTTTCCGTCCCACAGCACACCCGACCAACTGTTGTGGCTCGCACTTATGGAGCCGCGCAAAGTAGTAATTACCTTTTTGCAACGCGGGAATTTCTCCATTATTTGTTTCGAAACCGATTCGTAAGCAGCAGCTTCAACATGCCCTGAGGTTACATCAACGCCTTCGGGATGAATGTCCAATACCATGGCGGCATCTTCTTCGTTACCCAATACCACATCGCAACCGGCAACCAGCTCAGGCATAACTTCGCCCGCTGTTTTTCCATAATTCCAAAGGTTTTTGCGGTAGTTCAGGTCTGTAGATACGGTAATTCCCTTTTCATTGGCCTTTTTAATTGCTTCGAGGCACACATCGGCAGCACCTTGCGAAATGGCAGGTGTAATGCCTGTCCAGTGAAACCAGCTAACACCATCGAACACTTTGTCCCAGTCAATCATTCCGGGCTTAATATCTGAAACAGCCGAATTGGCACGGTCATAAACCACCTTGCTCCCACGGCTTACAGCACCGCTTTCAAGAAAATAAATACCGAGGCGTTCACCACCCCATACAATTTTATTAACTCCAACGCCATTTTTACGTAAATCTTTCAAACAAGCCTGGGCAATATCGTTTTTGGGCAAGCGTGTTACAAAATCAACATCGATGCCATAATTGGCAAGCGACACAGCCACGTTGGCCTCTCCACCTCCAAAAGTTGCCGAAAAATTATCGACCTGGTCAAAACGCATAAATCCGGGAGTTGCCAAACGCAACATCACTTCACCAAAGGTTACTACTTTACTCATACCGATTAAATATTTTTATATTTACAAGCACAAAATTAAAAAAAGAAAACAATAATGCAAACGTTTGCATTAATTTTTTTATATTTGCTGCTACAAATAGAATTATTCAATACATGAGAAATAAGCAAGCTACCATACAGGATATTGCAAAAACATTAAATATAACAGCATCAACTGTTTCGAGGGCTCTAAACGACCATCCAAAAATTAAAAAAAGCACCAAAGAGCTTGTTTGGGCCACGGCAAAAAAACTAAATTACCAGCCCAACACCATTGCTTCAAGTTTGCGCAAAGGGAAAGCCAATACAGTAGGCATGATTGTTCCGCGGATTAACCGACATTTCTTTTCGAATGTAATAACCGGTGTTGAAAGTATATTGAACCCGGCAGGCTACAATTTAATTATATGCCAGTCGGAAGAAAGCATCGAAAAGGAAAAAATGAACATCAACACGTTAATTGCCAGCAGGGTGAGTGGTATCTTAATTTCCCTTTCGCTTGAAAGCACAAAATACGAGCACATAAAACATGCGATTAGGAATAACATTCCTGTAGTTTTGTACGACCGCATTTGCGATGAGCTGGATGTTTGCAAGGTTGAAAACGACGATGTTTCGGGCTCGTACGAACTAACACGCCATTTAATAGAACAAGGTTACCGGAAAATGATGTGGATTGGAGGTACAAGGCAGTTGAATACTTATACCAATCGTTTTGCCGGCTACAGCAATGCATTGGCTGAAATAGGAATCGATGCTGAAAAGCTTCCGATATTCGAAGGAAGTATTTCACTTGAAACGGCTTATGAATTTATGAAAACCTATTTGGATGAAAATCCACTGCCCGAAGTAATTGTTTCGGCATCGGACTATATGGCCATGGGGGCCATTGTTGCCATACAGGAGAAAGGGTTGAGAATTCCGGAAGATATTGCCATTTCGGGCTACTCGAACGAGCCTTTTGCCGGCCTCATCAACCCGAAACTCACTTCGGTTGAGCAGTTCAGCAAGGAAATGGGACAAGAAACCGCCCGTTTGCTTTTGGGGCAAATCAGTTCTGAAATCCCATCGAAGGTGAAACAAAAAATAATGATACGGCCAAAATTAATTGTTAGGGAATCAACGATAAAAAGCAAAATTATTAAATCAATTTAGCTTTGACATCTTACAATAAAGTAATAACTTTGTGATTACAATTAAACATGTTTTTATGGACGTTTCTGTAATTCAAATAGGCAATTCAAAGGGAATTAGATTAAGTAAAACCCTATTGGATAGATATAATATCAAAGATACTGTTGAATTGATATTAGAAAAAGGGCATATAGTTATTAAACCTAAAACCACACCAAGAAAAGGCTGGGAAAAAGCTTTTAAAGTGATGCACAATACAGGTGATGATAAAGCACTTATGAACGATGTTTTTGATGATGAAAATTTTGACGAATGGATTTAAAGCAATATCATATAGCCTTAGTTAATCTTGACCCTACGATTGGCAGTGAAATAAAAAAAACAAGGCCATGCGTAATAATCTCTCCAAACGAGATGAATAAATATCTCAACACGGTGATAATTGCACCCATGACAACCCAGTCAAAAATGTATCCAACTAGAATTGAAATAAATCACGACAATAAAACCGGATGGGTTGTGCTTGACCAAATCCGCACAATAGACAAACAACGAATTATTAAAATATTAGATAGTCTTACAGCCCGTGAAGTTGAGAAAGTTAAAATGACAATAAAGGAGCTATTGGTAGATTGATTAAAAAGAACTTCATGAATGAGTGTTAGACTAAAAACGTTTTTTTAAATCTCAACAACAACGAAAGATATGAAGAATTTTATGGACGATAATTTCATGCTGAACAACAAATCGGCTGAAAGGCTATACCACGAGTATGCAAAGGACATGCCTATTATCGATTACCACAACCACCTGCCACCCCACGAGATTGCGGGCGATATCAACTTCAAAAACCTGACACAAATATGGCTGTATGGCGACCATTACAAATGGAGGGCCATGCGTGCCAACGGTATCGACGAAAAATTCATTACCGGCAATGCCAGCGATACCGAAAAGTTTGAAAAGTGGGCCGAAACGGTTCCTTACACGCTTCGCAACCCGCTTTACCACTGGACCCACATGGAGCTGCAGCGCTATTTCGGGATTAGCGATTTGTTGAACCCCAATTCGGCAAAAGGCATTTTTGAAAAAACTGAAAGCATGCTGCTGCAGCCCGATTTTTCGGTACACAGCCTAATAAAAAGAATGAAAGTGGATACGCTTTGTACAACCGACGACCCCATTGATAAGCTTGAAGATCATTTGAAACTAGCAAAAAGCAATCCGGGATTTAAAACCCTGCCAACCTGGCGACCAGACAAAGCCATGAATGCCGACAACCCAAAACTTTACAACGAATACCTTGACAAGCTGGGCGAAACGGCCAACATCGAAATAAAAACAGTAAGCGACCTGATTGAAGCCCTGCAAAAGCGTCACGACTTTTTTCACGAAGCGGGATGCCGTATTTCGGACCATGGTATTGAAGAATTTTATGCAGAAGATTATACGCAAAATGAAATTGATAGCATTTTTGCGAAAGTACGTGGAGGAAACGAATTGAATTTTGAAGAGCTGTTGAAATTCAAATCGTTTATGTTGATTGAAGGGGCAAAAATGGATCATGCTTCCAATTGGGCGCAACAATTCCACTACGGGGTAATCCGCAACAACAACAGCCGCATGTTCATGCAGCTTGGCCCCGATACGGGTTTCGATTCAATTGGCGATTTCAGTGTGGCCAAAACCATGGCGAAATTTTTCAACAAGCTTGAAAGTACCGACCAACTGGCAAAAACCATCATATACAATATTAACCCCGCCGACAACGAAGTGATTGCCACCATGCTCGGCAACTTCAACAAAGGCCCGGTGGCCGGGAAAATACAGTTTGGTTCGGGCTGGTGGTTCCTCGATCAAAAACAAGGTATGATAGAGCAAATGAATTCGCTTTCGGCACTTGGGCTAATCAGCAAGTTTGTGGGCATGCTTACCGATTCGCGCAGCTTTTTGTCGTTCCCGCGCCACGAGTATTTCAGGCGCATCATGTGCAACTTGTTTGGTACCGACATGGAAAACGGCGAAATTCCCAACGATTTCGACTTGGTTGGCGGCATTGTGCAGGACATTTCATACAACAATGCAAAGGAGTATTTTAACTTTTAGGAAGGTGTTTTTTTGAAACGCACTGTAGCTTTAACCCGGGGGTTTGTTTATCTTTTTAGAAAAGCAAAGACCCACTTGAAGAAACAGTGCCCGACTATAAATATGCCGACTGGTGGATGGAATCAGTAGGCAATCAGATAAAAATTAAGTCATCGAAACATACATTGAGCGAAGCGGATACACACACGCTGAAAATCTGGATGATTGATACCGGCATTGTATTTCAGAAATTTGTAATCGACGCAGGAGGTAAAAAAGAATCATACTTGGGCGCTCCCGAGAGTGTATTTGTAGCAGATAATTAAACCATTATAAATTGGAATGGCACTGAAGTCAATATGCATGTTTATCGTTACATTTTAGACATTAAATATCACTGATGTCCGGTAAAAAGCGTTCAATGGTTATAATTAAAAAAATTAGCGATTAATATTTCCACAAACAGCGACACATTTTGGCGCAGTGCTAAAGTAATTTTGCATGGAAACATATAAAAATGATTGCCATGTTAAAATTGTTGATGCTAAAATACCTGCGCAAGAAATTCCGGAAACTGAAAATCAAAATGGTCAGGCAGAGAAACTTTGAAGCTGCTACCATTTTTCGCGACAAAGAGAAACAGAAAATTGAACAAATATCGGCATTGCAGGACTGCTGGCAACGGCGGTTCAATAAGCTGTCCGATGCTTTTATGCCGGTAATTTTTAAATTTGAACCCACTGACTTAAATGGTTTTGTAGTGCTGCGTAAACCCGACAATATCCCTGTACGCATAGATGGTTACATGTTTGCTGTGTGGATGAACATATACATTGAAGCAGCACTTGCTGAAAGCGAAAAATTCAGAAAAGCATGGAAAGCAGCCGAAGATAAGGCAGAGTACAGGAATACAATTTTTGAATGGGCTGCCGAATACTTCTTTATCGATACCTTTGCCTCACAGCTAAGCTCACATAACGGCACGTTCGAAATGAATCGTTCGCACATCGCCGATTTATTGCAAACAAACCCCATCCTCAACTTATTTAGTGGAGAAATAAAGCACCGAAAGGCATTTAGTGACAGTAGCTACATACACAATACCCGCTCGCACCATGCCCTCGACCCTGATGGGAACATTATGGGGTATTTCAATACGTTTTCTTACAAATTCCCTTTCAAATGCAAGATTGAACGAAGCAATAGAGCAATAAAACTTACCACGCCATATTATTCCATTCGGTTTAAGATAAGCTGTACGGGCAATGCACAAAGCCTCCCACAAGATTATTCCCTGTTTTACCTGGGCTTCAAAAGAAACTCAGGCCGCCGCATCGATGCCCATATTGTTGCCACAAAACGCTTCGGTGGGCTTTTGCCATGGAACCGCAAACACATTAAGCAGGTGCACGGGCTAAAAGAAACCCTGATTGAATATTTCTCGGCCAAACACTATTTCGACAAGCTCGACTGGGAAAACAAACGCGTAATGGCAGTGGTGATGCGGAATATAACTTCAATGAAGGTTTCACTCTAAGTGAAGCCTTCATTTATTACCTATCCTGCATTAAAATTGTCAAAAAGCCCTAACTCAATTACTCTTTCGATATTCACCAAGGTTCCATTTCTTTTCCCATAAATATCGAGATAAGATGAGAAATCCCATCCTTCAGGTTCTTGAA
>SKHV01000029.1 GCA_007116765.1 Prolixibacteraceae bacterium
ATATAAAAAAGAACTGTTTTCCAATTCGGCTTTTTCGGCAACAACTATCCAATCATTGCCCGAAGTTGTTGGTTTTGTTTCTTCGGCTACATCTTTTTTCGCTTTTTCGAATTGTACATAGCTTATATTGCTATTGGCAAGCTGTAAAAGTTTTGTGTCGATGCGCTCTTTAGGCAGGTCAACAAGCACGTTTAAAATATTGCCCGTGTTCAATTCGGCCAATAGTAATATTCCCGAAACCGAATCGGTATAATTCACCAACGAATTGGATATTTGCAGTTTTCCTGCTGAAATTACAGGCATAACGGCATCTGGCTTGCCGGTTTTTTTGTTGCTCGTGAGTTTCATTGTTATTTCGGCCAGCATTCCGTCGAGCAGCATGTTGTCGATTTCAAAAATAAGGTTAGAAGTGTTTATTTTGCCCACATCGAGATTTGCTTTCTCCAAAGCTACCGATACGTTTATCCCTATATAGTTATCGTTATACACGAAATTCACGTCTTGCAAGTCCAGTTTCGCTAAGTTGAACGCCCAGGGATCACTCTCGGGCTTTTCGGCTAACTGTGGTTTCGGTATTGTATCGGAAAAAGCAGCAATAAGAAAGTTGTAGTTAAAAACCGGGTTGTTTTCAAAGTTGTACAAGTTGACACTTGCGGTATTCAAACTCACAGAAGAAATGGTGATTTTTTTAGCCAGCAGGTCGCGAAACGCCATATTTACCTTTATCCTTTTTGCATAAAGCAGCGTGTCTTTCTGCTCGTCTTCAAGGTATATTCCACTAATAACTACCGATTTTGGAAAAGAAATACTCACCCTTTCAATCTCGGCCACCGTATTGGTTTTGTTGCTCACATACGAAGTAGCAAAATTTACTATACGGCTTTGTACCGATGGCAATTGAACCAGTCCGGCCACCAGTAATAGCAACAATACAATTCCGGCCATAAGCCAAAGTACAACCTTCAATGATTTCAGAATTACTTTTTTGGATTTAGACATAAATTGTTTTACATGGCTTCAAAATATTTGTAATTTTTTTTAGAGAAAAATAGCCTTTATAATTGATTTGAACAAGTTGATTCTATCAATGTTCAAAAGACTTACATTTTTAATATAAAATACAAATAACTATTTGGATTGCAGTTTTTCACTGAACAAAAACTAACTTTGGGATAACTTTATATTTCATTGAATTGAAAGCCGGGAAAAATATCAATTATAAAGCTGAGTATGAGAAATTGCTCGAAGAAAACCGTTTGCTGAGAAAGGAAATCAATGACCTTAAAACCCAAACCCGGCAAGGAATAATTGAACTTGCCAATGAACCCCAAGATAATATTTATCTTGCATTTCCTGAGACAGAAGACTCTTCAAGCAAAATTAATAAATTCGCAAAGCCTGAAGATAAAATCAATCTGTTTTTTTCTCTTTTTAAAGGCAGAAAAGATGTTTATGCCAAGCATTGGACAAACAAAAAAAGTGATAAGTCGGGCTATTCACCTGTATGCACCAATGAATGGGTTTACGGCCTTTGTGAAAAGCCAAAAGTAAAATGCAACCAATGCCCAAATTGCAGCTATCAAGCCCTCGACAGTAATATTGTTGAAAGCCATTTGAGAGGGGGATCAGTAGTAGGTATTTATCCTTTATTGCCTGACGAAACCTGCCATTTTTTGGCCATTGATTTTGATGGCGATGAATGGATAGATGACATTAAAATTATTCGTAATATTTGTAATGAATTTGCCATTCCTGTTTCTGTTGAGCGATCACGTTCGGGCAATGGGGCACACTTATGGTTTTTCTTCAATGAAGCAATAAGTGCAACATTAGCCCGAAAATTTGGAAGTTCGTTACTGACCTATGGCATGTCGAAGCGCTACAAAATATCTTTTAATTCGTACGACAGGCTATTTCCTAATCAGGACACAATGCCTAAAGGAGGTTTGGGAAATTTAATAGCTTTGCCTCTTCAGGGCCTTGCCAGAAAAAACAAAAATTCGGTTTTTATCGATAATTCACTTATCCCTTACGATGACCAATGGGCTTACCTTTCATCAATCAAACGGCTTACCTTATCCGAAATTGAAGAAATGATTAAAAAGTTAAGTAAAGGCAACGAATTGGGAATGTTAAAAATTGAAGCTGAAGGTGAGGAAAAGCCATGGGAAAAGCAAGCTGCAATTAAATTACAAAACAAGGAATTTCCTGCTGACATAAAAATTGTGAAAGCGAATATGCTTTTTGTTCCTACAGACGGTATTTCGCAAAATGCACTTAACCGCCTAAAGCGGCTAGCAGCCTTCAGGAATCCCGAGTTCTATAAAGCTCAGGCTATACGCTTACCGACATTCAATAAACCCCGGGTAATTTCATGTTCCGAAATCAGAAACAATTTTTTGTGCCTGCCCCGTGGCTGTGAGGGTGAATTAAAAGAAATTCTTTCTCAATCTGACGTAAAGACTTCTTTTATTGACAAAACCAATAATGGAACGCGCATTAAAGTAAGTTTTAAAGGAAACCTGCGCGATGAACAACAGCTTGCTTTTGAAAAAATGCGCTCGTCGAATAATGGTGTGCTATGCGGCACAACTGCTTTTGGCAAAACCGTGCTTGCATTGAAGTTGATAGCCGAGCATAAAGTAAACACACTTATCCTTGTTGATAAAATAAACCTGCTAAACCAATGGGATAAACGCATCAATGAGTTCCTGTCGGTTGAAAATGCAATTACAGGAACCGGTCGGAAACGTAAAAGTATAATAGGAAAACTCGGAGGGGGTAAACGACAAATAAACGGGATAATAGATATTGCTTTGCTTCAATCGTTAAACCGAAAAGGCAATATTAATGAGTGTGTTAAGGACTATGGGATGATAATTGTTGACGAATGCCACCATGTTTCGGCTTTCTCTTTCGAAAGTGTTTTGAAAGAAGTTAACGCTAAATATGTATATGGTTTAACTGCAACACCAACCCGCAAGGACGGGCATCACCCTATAGTTTCGATGCAATGCGGGCCAATATTGTTCCGCGACGATGCAAAAGCACAAGCCCGCAAGAGGCCTTTTGACCATTACATTATGCCGCGGTTTACAGCGTTCAGGCTACCCGGGCATATCGACAAAAGTGAAGTTACGATTAGTAAAGTTTATGCTGAAATTATTGACGACGAAATACGCAACCAGTTATTGGTTGAAGATATAGAAAATTGCTTTCGGGATGGAAAGAATTGCCTGATTCTAACCAACAGGAAAAAGCATGTAGAAACCCTAATAAATCTTCTTAAAATCAATATACCGGGAGTTATGAAACTAACCGGCGGAATGGGCAACAAAGAAACACGGATAAGCCTCGACCAAATTTCTCAAATAAGTACAGAACAGGCACTTGTAATTGTTGCTACCGGAAGTTTTATTGGCGAAGGTTTTGACGCACCCCGCCTGGACACGCTTTTTCTTGCCGCGCCTATTTCATGGAAGGGGACTTTGCAACAATACGCAGGCAGGTTGCACCGCCTATACGAGGGCAAAAAAGAGGTGGTAATTTACGATTACATCGACATTCATGTGCCAATGCTGGAGCGCATGTACTCCAAACGCTTAAACGGCTATGCTTCTATTGGGTATAAAATGAAGAACGAAATGGCCGGAATGGACGAAAATAATGGGTTCATTTTTGACGACAAAAGCTTCCTTCCGATTTTTGTTCGCGATATTTGCAATGCTCAAAAAGAAGTATTGATTGTTAGCCCTTTTGTAAGCCCGAAACGCACACAGGAAATGCTGGAACTATTTAAAAACATCGCACCAACAGTAAAAATTTCAATTATTACCCGACCTGAAAGTGATTTTATTAATACCGAGAGAAACCTGGCAAGTACGCTTAAGAGCATCAAGAATTCGGGCATAGAACTAATTTTCAAATCGAATATCCATCAAAAATTTGCCATTATTGACCAAAAAATTGTTTGGTACGGCAGTATTAACCTTATGAGTTTTGGAAAAGCGCAAGAAAGCATGATGCGCATAGTGAGCGGGAACATTGCTTATGAACTAACGAAAGGGCTTTGACGTGAATGACCATCAACGGTTTATAGTTTTTTGTAAAACTGGAAAGAAAGGTACTATTCTTTCAACTCTTATTTATTAATCCTTTGCTGGCATGACACTGTCTTATGCAAAATAATGGTTATATGTTTTGGGGAAATTGAGTAGCAGTAAAAAATATCGGGAGGTTTATTCACCGAAATCGTAACCATACAAGGGGTTATAAACCAAGTAATCTTTCAGGGCGAATATTCCTTTCCTGGGAAATCAATCTCTACCCCATTCTGGTTCCTGAAATAATCATCCAAATTGCAAATTATCTTAATGTGGATTGCAAATTATCTTAAAAACAACAATGCTCTTCAAAACCCTTTATTGATGATTTTCGTTTAACGGAAGTAGCATATAAAACTTCGATTGCGTATATTTGATACGTTAAATCAAAATGATATGGACACCCATTCAATAAAATCGGAAATATACAAGATGCTCGATGAACTCGATGAGCAAGGACTAAACGAGGTGAACGAAATGGTAACTGCCTATTTGAAGAAAACCGACAGCGATGACGAATGGAATGCCCTTTCCGACGATGACAGAGAGGCTATTGAAGAAGGTTTGGAACAGGTTGAGAAAGGTATGACTATTCCTTTTAATGAAGTCAGGCAGCGAATACGTAATAATCTTTATCAAAATGGCTTATCACATTGAGTTAACGCTAAGGGCAAATGAAGAGTATGAGAGGATTGTCAATTATATCGCAGCTGAATTTGGATACAAAAAAGCATTGGAAGTTGAAGAAGACTATTTCAAAATAATTCAACAAATAGCGAACAATCCGTTTCAATTCTCTTTGCATAACAAAAAGAAGAATATTCGTAAATGTGTGATCAGCTCACAAACAACCCTTTATTATCGGTTTGATGGAGAATTGATTTATTTACTCAGTTTTCGAAGTAATTTTATGAATCCTCGAGCCCGAAACCTGTAAGTCTCGAATCAGCGATTAAGCCAAACACAAAAGCCCCACCATCTTCCGACAGCGGGGCTCATTCGTAATTCGTATTTCGTAATTCGCTTACTCTCCGTATATCTCCAGCAGTATCTCCATAATCTTCTTACCGGCAGTAGCTACACTTGAGCCGGGGCCAAATATAGCGGCTACGCCTGCATCGTAAAGGTATTGGTAGTCCTGCGCCGGTATTACTCCGCCAGCAATAACTACGATATCCTCACGACCGAGCTTTTTCAACTCGGCAATTACCGATGGCACCAAAGTTTTGTGCCCTGCTGCCAATGAAGATACGCCCAATACGTGCACGTCGTTTTCAACTGCTTGTTTTGCACTTTCTTCGGGTGTTTGGAACAACGGGCCCATGTCCACGTCGAAGCCGAGGTCGGCATAACCGGTGGCCACTACTTTGGCGCCGCGGTCGTGTCCGTCCTGACCCATTTTGGCAATCATAATACGTGGCTGACGGCCTTCCAATTCGGCAAATTTTTCGACCAACTTTACAGCCTGGGTAAAGTCACCGTCGTTTCTGGCTTCTGATGAATACACGCCTTCAATTGTTCTGATTACTGCTTTGTAACGTCCTACATGTTTCTCGCAAGCGTCGGAAATCTCGCCCAACGATGCGCGTTTTTTAGCGGCCTCAACAGCCAACTCAAGCAAGTTGCCCTTACCGGCTTCAACGGCGGCCGATAAAGCCGTAAGCGCTGCCTGAGCTTCTTCTTCGTTACGCTCATCGCGCAGCTTTTTCAAGCGCTCAATTTGCGACAGGCGAACAGCCGTATTGTCGATTTCGAGAATATCGATGGGGTCTTCTTTTTCCAAGCGGTATTTGTTCACACCCACAATGGTTTGGGTGCCGGCATCGATACGTCCCTGTGCACGTGCTGCAGCTTCTTCTATGCGCATTTTTGGCACTCCGGTTTCAATAGCCTTGGCCATACCGCCAAGC
>SKHV01000175.1 GCA_007116765.1 Prolixibacteraceae bacterium
AAAAATGGAGCACGCGCTAAAGATATTGCCATTCTGGTATATAAAAACGCACATGGAAAAGAAATTGCAGAAGCCTTATTGAATCATAAAAAAAACAATTCGCAATATAATTTCGAAGTAATTTCAGACGATTCGTTGTTTATTGAAAGTTCACCGGCAGTGCGTTTGCTGATTAGTCTTATGCAGTATATAATTTCACCTGCCGATAAAGTGTTGCAGGCTGAGCTGATACACGAGTATTCGCGCAAAATATTACCCGTGTTGACTGAGCTGGGAAAAACACCGCCTCGCTTTGTGCTTGATAACGTGCAACAGCAACTTTTTGATGAAAGTACGACAGAATCATTCTTTTCGGAACGTGTGAAAATTGATTATTTCCCGTTTTTCGAAAACGAAGCGTTCCGATTCATAATTCATAAATGGGGTAATCGGTCAATTTCTGATTTGGCCGAAGAGCTAATTCGCGATTATCACCTCGATTATCTACCTAGTGAGCAGGCAACCATTCAGGCTTTCAAGGATGTAGTTTCTGATTTCTCGAAGAAGGATGGTGGTAATTTGCACAAATTTATCGAGTGGTGGGAGAGTTTCGGAAGTAAAATAAAGGTTCAGTCGGCCGGCGAGCGCGACGCCATTCGAATAATGACTTTACACAAGGCTAAAGGGCTCGAATTTCCCTACGTGTTAGTGCCGTTTTGTGACGAAAAGTTCGAGTCGTCGGGCAATAATGCAAAAATATTATGGTGCAAAACCGACAATACCGCTTACCGGCAATTTCCACTTGTACCTGTTAAAAGTACAAAAGCACTCATGAGCTCACTGTTTCACCGGGAATACTACACCGAAAAATTAATGTCGTACATCGATAGTCTGAACAAGCTTTATGTGGCCTTTACTCGTGCCGAAAAGGGCTTGTTTATTTATACAAGAAAAGTTGAAAAGTTTAGCGCGAGCGGTGATTCTCTTTTAACGGAAATACTTCAAAATGGCGAAAAAAATAAAAATATTCCTATTGAAACGGGCGATAGTATTTATGAATTGGGAGAACTTGAGCATATAAAATCTGAAAATTTCATTTCAAATGAAACAGTCCTTTCGGTGAGAGCAAACCGCAAAACGGCTGTAGTTGATACCCTACGCTTACGTGCCAATTACGATGGTTTTATTGACGAAAGTGAAAAAAGCTACCTATTAAAAGTAAACGAGGGTAAAATCATGCACGAACTGCTCTCCGAAATTGTGACTTTTGATGATATAAACAAGGCAATTATGGTTATGTTAAATGCAGGGAAAGTTGACTCAGAACGTGTAGAAACATTGCGGCCCAATGTTGAAAAATTATTGGCAAATCAGCAGGCAAAAGATTGGTTTAGTGGCAAATATAAAGTCATGAACGAAACCACCATACTTTCATTAAAACATGGCATGCTTCGCCCCGACAGGATAATGGTTGAAGGTACTAAAAAGGCAATAATTGTGGATTATAAAGCTACAAGTACAATAAACAAGGCCCATAAAAAACAGGTAAATGAATATGCAATGTTGCTTAAGCAAATGGGTTTTAATGAGGTAGAGGCTTATGTTTGGTATTTGAACAACAACACAATTAAATCGCTTCACGAAAATTTTGAATAATAGCTATTCTTTTTCTTTACTAATTTTGATATTTATTTGAGAAATAATATAAATACCTTGACTTATGCTACGACGATTGAAACTTTTTAATGATGTTTTTAAAAATAAAGAAACCATTATACTTCGTGATTACCTGGCTCTTGAACGAACAAAACTGGCAAATGAGCGTACCTTGTTGGCCTATACACGTACATCATTATACATGATTCTTGGCGGAATTGCTTTTTTGCAACTTCATGATTTTAGTCAAATATTTTGGCTAGGCTATATGACAATTGTCCTAAGTGTTTTCTTCATAATTCTTGGTTTATATCGTTATGTGCAAATAAGGAAAAGGCTTAGTCGCTATTATACTGAAAATCTTAATCTAAATGGTGCAGAAGCATCAACTGAACAACAATAAAAATTGCGAGGCATATTTTCTAGTGACAAAGAATTTTAAAGAATATGGAGAAATACAAATGTAAGCAATGCAATTGGAAAGGTACTGAGACTGAATTGTCCAAGGAGATTTTTGAGTCGTGTATGGGGAACGACGAATTTGAAATGTGCCCTCAGTGTGGCAGCATGGATATCATAAAAGTTTTTGATACAAGCACTGAGGAAGAAAAATAAAAGAATAGTTTCTGCTTACCTGAAGAAGTAAATTTCAGGTAAGCAGAAGCTATTGTATTATAGCATTACATTTTCTTTGAAAGCAGATTGTCAATGGTTTGTCCTAAATCGTCGAATTTTTCAATTTTATGTGGCGTTGATGTTTCAGTTTTATTCGAAAGAAAGCTTTCGCTGTTTTCAACACCACGCTGAATTGGATAAATGAGAAGAAAACTGTTGTCGCTGAAAAAGCGGTTAAGTATTAGGGGAATACGTCCCATTGTGGGATTGTAAGAAATGTGGCTTTTCCGGCTAAGAATTACAATTAAATTGTCATCGCTTTTAATTTTTTTAGATATGTTCACAAAATAATTCCAATTGAAGAATTCAATAAATGAACATTCAATTTTATCTATATCTTTTTGCTTTTTAATTACTTCAATTACAGCTAAAGGGGCATAGCAAATTAATTCTGTTCCTGAATTTATTGCAATATTGATGACTTTATTAATCCAATACGAAAACCCGATAACCTTTTCGGCGTGTGCCGGAATTACTAACAATTGCCGTTTAAGTGTTGACATTGGCTGAACAGGTTTATATATATATGTAGTGATGTTGCATTTTGAAATAATTCCCTCCGAAATTTTCCCAAGGAAACTATCTGTTATTCCTTTTTTATGGTGAAGTCCCATTATTAAGTCGGTAATTTTATGCTCTTTAACAACATTCGTTATGCCACTTACGATGTTGTGGTCGTAACGTAGAAGCTCATATACTTCGTTGTCGGTTGCAGCAGCAAAAACTGATGCCTTCTGTAAATTATCGCGAGCATTTTTTTCTGCAAGCAAATCGGATTGTTTGCTTGTTACGATACTCAAGGCATACAAGCCCTTTCTTTTAGATTTTAAGGAAATGCCTAGATCAATGAGTTCATCAACCGTATCGGGATTGCTTACTGGCACTAAAATACGCTCTTCATATTCGGTATTTTCTTTTGTTAATCCTGTCTCTTTAATTGCAATTTCTTGTCCTCCGTTTTGTGTGGCAAAAGATGCAATTGTGCATGTAATAAGAATCATGAAAATTGTGCCATTCAACACGCTTTCGTTCAATAGTCTAACTGGTTCACCTGCGGGAGTTTCACCGGTAACAATGCTATATCCTACTAAAACTGCGGCAAGTGTTGATGCTGCCTGAGCATTTGTTAATCCAAACAGTAAAGTGCGCTCAGGCTTAGAGAACCCAAAAATTTTCTGAGTAAGCCATGCTGCGGAATATTTCGAAAATGTAGCTGTAATTGTCATAGTAATAGCCACCAGAATGGTTTCGGTGCTGTAAAAAAATGCACGGTAATTTATAAGCATTCCTACACCAATTAAAAAGAAAGGAATAAAGAGTGCATTTCCCACGAAGTTTATCCGGTTCATTAATGGTGAAGTTTTGGGAATAAGGCTGTTCATTGCCAAGCCGGCAAGAAATGCACCCACTATTTTATCAATACCGGCAATTTCAGCAAGAAATGCACCCAAATAAACCATACCCAATACGAAAATATATTGTGAAATATTGTCGTTGTAGCGTTTGAAAAACCAACGTGTTATGATTGGAAAAAAAATCATAACTGTAGCTATAAACAAAATAATAGAAATACTAATTTTTATCCAAAAAGCTTGGTTAACTGTTCCATTTGCCATGCCAACTATCACGGCCAGTACCAAAAGAGCTAATATTGTGGTAACTAGTGTCCCCGATACAGCAATGTTAACTACTTTGTTTTTTGTGATCCCAAGTTTGCCAAGCATCGGATAAGTTATGAGTGTATTTGATGCGTACATGCTGGCCAGTAAAATAGAGGTTAGAACCGGAAATCCTAACAAATAATAACTGGAGATTATACCCAAAAACATGGGTATTGAAAATGTGAGTAACGAGAAAACAATACTTTTAAGAAGATTCTTTTTAAATTCTCTTATCTCAGTATCAAGACCCGAAATGAACATTATATATAGCAGCCCAACTGTGCCAAAAAGAATAATACTACTATCGCGGAGCATAAGGTTAAACCCATATGGACCAATAAGTGCTCCGGCAATAATTAATCCAATTATGGGTGGTATACGTACTTTATTGAGAATGATAGGTGCAAATAAAATGATGAAAAGTATTAACGAAAAAATTAGCACCGGATTATCAAGTGGAAAGTCTAATATGTAGTTAAGAATTAACATCTTATTATTTTATGCGAGTGCTTTAATACTAATTAGCAACTACGATTAAAAAAAATTGATTAAAAAAACAATTGATTTTAATAATGCAATATAGTTATATTTGGTTCAATTTTTAACACTATAAATATGGATTTATATATAATAATTATCGCATTGGGATTGTTGATTTTTTCTTCTCACTTATTCAATGAGTTATTCAGCAAAACTAAAG
This sequence comes from Prolixibacteraceae bacterium, assembly GCA_007116765.1. GTDB lineage: Bacteria > Bacteroidota > Bacteroidia > Bacteroidales > Prolixibacteraceae > Roseimarinus. The sequence continues at coordinate 4,672 of SKHV01000175.1, forward strand.
TTCCTAATGTGTTGTTGCTTCTGGTAATTGGTATTCTAATCGGGCCTGTTAGCGGTATTGTTACCATGGATTTTTTTGGTGAGCTAGGAAGTGTTTTTACCACAATAACGCTAATAGTTATACTTTTTGAAAGTGGGGCAGGGCTCAATATTAAAACCATTAAAAGCTCAATTGGTTCAGCCTCCTTACTCACTATTTTGAATTTTGTAGCAACCATAATCGTTACTTTTTTAATCGCAAAATATATTCTCTCTCTCGATAATTTGAGTGCAGTATTTATTGGTGCAATTGTGGGTGGAACTTCTTCAGCAGTTGTTATTCCCATGGTCAAGCAGTTGAAAATGGGAGAGAAAAGCACTTCTGTTTTGGTGCTTGAATCGGCTTTAAGTGATGTACTCTGCTTGGTCGTAGGACTTGCCTTGCTCGATGGTTTAGCTGTGGGTGAAGTAACAGTGGCTACCGTTTTTTCTAAAATGTGGAAATCGTTTTTGTTTGCCATCCTCATTGGTTTATTTGGAGGTTTTGTTTGGTCATTGCTAATAAATACCGTTCGTAGTATTAAAAATTCAATGTTTACTTCGCTTGCCTTTGTTTTTATTCTATACGGCATTGTAGAAATGCTGGGTTTAAATGGTGGAATTGCGGTATTGTCGTTTGGGATTCTTCTTGGTAATATCGAGTCACTTAATGGAAATAATAAATTACAGAAAGTTTTACGTATTGAGGCTTATGGTTTTAATAACAACGAAAAGGACTTTTTCTCAGAGGTAGTTTTTATAATGCAAACCTACTTTTTTGTTTATGTGGGTATTTCGCTACAATTTGGTTCGCCCATAATCTATGTCGTTGGTTTGTCAATAGTACTTATAATTATAGGGATGCGCATACCGGTAATACGCTTACTCGCCGGTAAAAGTGTATCGAACCCCGAGCGAGCGATTATGTCGGTAATGACTCCTAAGGGCTTGGTGCCTGCAGTGCTGGCTTCATTGCCATTGCAGAGGGGTTATGCCAATGGTGAAATTATTCTTGATTTGGGATATTCAATTGTGTTGTTTAGTATTGTAATTTGCTCGTTATTAGTTATTATTCTGAGCATTAACCCCAATATTTTTGGCAATTTTCAGAAGAAAATTATGAAGAGCAAATCTGCTGATGAGATTGATGTTTCCGGGGCGCTTGAAGCTGAAAAATTAACTTAGATTTCATAGACGAAAAAGAGCTGCCAATCCTGACAGCTCTTATCTAACTATTAACCTGTTTATTAACAGACATAATAAACATACCTGCAAAAGTATTAAAAAATAATTACTATTAATTATAATGAAACAAT
>SKHV01000068.1 GCA_007116765.1 Prolixibacteraceae bacterium
TTGATATAATGATGACACCCATGCCCCGGTACTCATTCAGGGCTGAAATGGACATGGTTTCAAAATCGAATAATTATGCCGGGCCACGCCTGAACCTGAGTATTCAAAACCGAAATGCATTTAGGGGTGCCGAAATGTTGAATTTCAGGATATCGGGCTCCTATGAAGCTCAGTTTGGAGGCAGATCCGATGGTTTGTACAGTTATGCACTCAACCCGCAGCTTGAACTGGTATTCCCGCGTTTGGTAACTCCTATTGACTTTATAAAGCGCTTAAAAAGTATGTATGTGCCTAAAACAAGCATAATGCTTTCGTACAATTTTATATCGAAAGCCAATTATTTCAACATGAGTACCTTTAAGTTTGCTTATGGTTTTGCATGGAAAGACGACATCAAAAAAGACCATAGCTTTAAGCCTGTTGAACTCAGCTTTTCATCGTTGCGGAACGAGTCGGATGAGTTTATCGAACTACTTGAAACAAATCCGTTTCTGAAAAAAAGTTACGAAGAGCAGTTTATAGCAGGTGCTAACTATTCGTTTACTTACAACGAACAGGTAGTACGCGGCAAGAAAGTACAGTGGTTCTTTCAGGCAATTCCGGAAATAGCTGGCAACACATTGGCATTGGCCGGACTAATTAGCGGACAGGAAATTTCACCCGAAAATCCGGCAGAAATTGCCGGCAATATGTTCTCGCAATTTGCAAGGTTTAGTTTAGATAGTCGTATGTACTACAACTTGAGTGACCGTAATAGCTTTGCATTCAGACTTTTTGGAGGTGTTGGCAGGCCTTATGGCAACTCCGAGGTTTTGCCTTATACGAAGCAGTTTTTTAGCGGAGGGCCAAACAGCATCAGGGCTTTCCATATCAACTCGGTAGGTCCGGGCGATTACTTTCAGGATACACACCGACAGGGTTTTTTGCAAATTGGCGGCGATATAAAGCTTGAAATGAATGCCGAATACCGCTTCACCATTTACGAATTCCTGAAAGGTGCTCTGTTTGTTGATGCCGGAAATGTTTGGTTGCTCCCATCGAGCCCGGCTGTTGCAGGAGTGCCTTTTGCTTTTTCAGGGTTTGCCAATCAGCTGGCCGTTGGTGCCGGTTTTGGTGTACGCCTCGATGTTTCGTTTTTAGTACTTCGCTTCGATTTGGCTACACCGCTTCGCAAACCGTGGCTCAGTACCGGTAGTCCTTGGGTTTTCAACCAAATGAGCCCCGGAAATTCAGACTGGCGAAGCGAAAACTTGCTCCTTAACGTGGCTATCGGATACCCTTTCTGACGATGTTTTTTTCACGGCATTGGATTTCTATAGTATGAAACCCCATTTTTTAGCTTGTAGTGCACAATTCCCCCTAGGGGTATGAAGTCGGCCTCAATAATTCCAGTTTCCCCAACATCGGTAGACGCAAATTTCAGGGTCATCACTTTAGGGTAGCTATGGCTGTTTATGGTTTTATCGCTAACAATGCTGATGCTTGTGGGGTTGGGGTATTTGTTGCTCGTGTAGGAGTGGGGTATCTGCTCGTTTTTGTCGAAATCCCACGAGGCTTGCTGGTTCCAGTTTAGTCCAATGTCCAAATCAGTAAAATTGAGCGTATTGAGCCTTATTTCAAAGTGATGGCTATTGTTGAAAGTTGAGATATAAGCAGCTGAGCGTCGTTGAAAAACTGTTTCACTGTCACATTTGTCATTTTTCATGGAAATGATTGTATCCTGGAAACTGTCTAATACAAACGATTCCTTAATGCCGTGTTCATTCTCCATGATGAAGCTTTTCAATGTAGAGTCGGGAACCCAGGCTGCTTGTTCGTCGGTAAGTAGTTTATGATAGTCGTCGTAACCAATACAGCACGATGAAACTGCTATGCATGTAATGATAATTGCAGTAAGCTTAATGCTATTTAACCAGCTCATAATAATCGTTGTTGGTGAAGGTGATTAGTTCAATTCCGTTTTCTTTAGTGTATACTACCTTTTCGAAATATATGGCTGATGTGTCGCCTTTGTTAGTATAATCCCAGCAAAGTTCAAAAACCATTGCATTTTCGTAAAGTCGGTTGTTGATGGTAGTATCGGCAAAATCAGTTGCGGTGTAACTATCCATTTGGCAATTGGGTAGAAACCACTTGCTGTTTACCTGAAGTTCCAGATTGTATAATGAAATGTCGTTTTCCCACTCGGACAAAGCCGTTGAGCTTATTGATATAGTAAGTTCGGGCAGCGTCGAAGTCAGTGTAGCCCTAATGTTTTCATATTCATCGTAAAAACAGCCACTCTCGTGATACGGAATAATAAATTTTTTTTCAACTTCAGTATTCAACACAAATTCATAAGCATTGTTGGTCATAAAGCTTATCTTTTGGTTTGAAATATAGGGAACTGCTTCTTCCTGTTTTTCGCTTAACTCATACTGATTGCGTAATTCAGGTTTACAGCAAGCTTGTAAAAGTCCAATAAGTATCAGTATTTTAAAGTGTTTTAGCATATTTTTATTATAAGGGTTAATAATTGTAGTTCTATAGACCGTTTGAAACATCAAAAGGTTGCGTTGTAAAAATAAAACTCTGTTAATATTAATAGGTCGATTGCTTCATATTTTTTACTTAATTTTAAACTTTAATGAAAACGATTCTGTTTTAGGGGTTATTCTCTTATTCGATTCTTAATGTAATGTGTATTCTTTATGAGTGACTATTTTAAACGTATTGATAAAATCAACAAAATACTTTTACTTGTTATTTTGTTTTTTGTTGTATTGTACTTTGGTTCATCGTTTTTGATGCCTTTTTTCTTTGGTATTTTATTTGCCTCATTAATGAGTCCCTTTTCTAATTTGCTTGAGAGAATAAAAATACCAAGAGGTTTATCGGCTTTTATTGCTACTTTGCTTGTTTTTATTGTGGTGGGGGTGTTAATGTTCGTTTTTATAACGCAAATTAACAGTTTTGCTTCCAATATATCGATGTTTAGTGATGAATTGCAGTCGCTGATATACGATATTCAGGCCTACATTACTTCGCTAACCGATATTACTGTTGAAGATCAGAGTAGTTATTTGCAAAGCCGTTGGGGGCAACTTATTGAAAGGATAGAACCTATGCTCACCAGCTTTTTGGGAAGTATTTTCAGTACCTTGATCAGTTTTCTAATAGTGTTGATTTACACTTTCCTGATGCTTCTATATCGTGATAAGATTTATCAGTTTGCACTAATGTACACCCGTGAGGAGAAAAGGGAAAGTTTTCATAACACAATAATGAAGATCAACAAAGTAGTTTTTCATTACTTGTGGGGCAGAGCAAAGGTGATGATGATTTTGGGAATTGTTTATTATATTGTTTTCTCTATTTTTGGTTTACCCTATGCATTGCTTCTCACTATTTTCGGTTCGCTAATTACCATAATACCTTATTTTGGACCTTTTGTAAGTGGCTTGTTGCCCACTTTGTTTTCTTTTATTTTCTTCGATAGTATTCAAAAGGCAGTCATTTTTTCAATTATAGTAATGACAATTCAGTTGGTGGAAAGTTACGTACTTGAGCCCTTAATAATTGGGAAAGAAGTAAAACTGAATCCTCTGGTGGTAATTGTAGCTGTAATTATTGGAGGCATGGTATGGGGCATTGCCGGTATGATATTGTTTGTGCCAATGTTTGCCATGTTTAAAATTGTGGCGAAAAACAGTAGTGGCCTTGAACCAATAGGGTTTTTATTCGATAGTACCAGAAAGAAAAAGAAGGTGTAAATTAAGAATAGTTTTTAACTTAAAATAAATAGCAATGTACAAATTATTACTTCTAGTTTTAATTTCGATTTTTTTATCGTGTAGTAGTGCTGAGCAGAATAGTAACGCAAATCAAGTAGAAGGAAACTCACCCGAGGCATCACTGTTTTGGGAAAATATTGAAGCTCTCTGTGGTAAAGCATATCAGGGAGAGGTGATTAAAGCACCTGCCGATAACGATTTTATGGACAAAGAATTGATTATGCACGTGAAGTTTTGCTCCGATTCACTAATACATATCCCGTTTAATGTGGGTGATAATCGTTCACGCACATGGGTTTTCCGTTACATAGATGGTCGCATAGAATTGAAGCACGACCATCGACACCCCGATGGCACCGACGAAGATATAACCATGTACGGTGGAACAACATCAAGCTCAGGCTTACCGCATATTCAGGTTTTCCCCGCCGACCAGGAAACAGCTGATATGCTTCCCGAAGCTTCGCCCAATGTGTGGTGGATCACAATTAACGATTCAGTGTTTACATACAACCTCAGACGATTCGGTACCGAACGGGAGTTTACCGTAGCTTTCGATTTGACCAATCCTGTTGAGATACCGCAACCTTCGTGGGGCTGGGAGTAAATATTATTCTATAAATATTAAGAAATGAGAAAATTGCTGATTGTAAGTCTTTTATTGTTAGCCGTAGCTGCTTTGTTTGCCCAAACCGAAAAAATGGCCAGCGGAATTGTTTTTCATGATTTAAATGATAATGGAACTAAAGACAGTAACGAACCCGGAATTTCAGGAGTTGCAGTCTCGAATGGTGTTGATGTGGTGCTAACCGATAAAGATGGCAAATATCAAATACCTGTGAGCAATGACGCTATTATTTTCGTCATTAAACCCGGTGAATACAAATACCCGGTGAACGAATTTATGCTTCCCCAATTTTATTATATTCATAAACCTGAAGGCTCGCCAGAGCAAGAATATCCCGGGGTAAAGCCTACTGGAGCATTACCTAAATCGATCGATTTTGGGCTTTTGACGGGTAACGATTCAGAAAAATTTCGAATTGTTGTTTTTTCAGATCCACAAACTTATTCGCTCGATGAAATTGGCTATTATGACAAAGGCATTGTGGAAGAATTGATTGGAGTTGAGGCTGCTGAGTTTGGGATAACCCTTGGCGATATAGTGGGCGACAGGCTCGATTTCTTTGAACCAATTAATAAAGCAACTTCTCGCATTGGTCTTCCGTGGTTTCATGTAATGGGAAATCACGACATAAATTTTGATGCCGATAGCCAGCTTAGTGCCGATGAAACGTTTTCAAGTGTTTTCGGCCCCGCTAATTATGCATTTAATCAAGGTAAAGTACATTTTGTTGTACTCGACAACGTATTTTATCCCAATACTTATAACGACAAACGTTATGTGGGCGGTTTTCGTGAAGATCAATTCCTGTTTGTTAAAAACACCTTGGAACACGTTCCAAATGATCACCTCGTTGTAATTAGCACACATATTCCTTTATTCAATGAATATCCCTTTGGTGAAACTTTTATTGACGAACATTTAGTGCGTTTATTTGAAATACTGGAAGACAGACCATATACATTGTCACTTTCAGGCCATACTCACACGCAAAGGCATCATTATTTCACTGAAGAAGATGGCTGGTTGCATGAGCATCCCCATCATCACTACAATGTGGCAACTGCTTCAGGCGATTGGTGGTCGGGTAAAAAGGATGAAAACGGGATACCCGATGCCGTAATGCGCGACGGCTCGCCCAAGGGATATACTTTTATCAACTTCGACGGGAATACTTATACCTACGACTTTAAAGCGGCCGGACATTCCGAGGATTACAAAATGAGACTTTATGGCCCTAAACTCGTGCCTTATAACTTTAGGTATAGAGGAGAGTTTTTTGTGAACTTCTTTCAGGGAAGTGAAAACTGCAAAGTAGAATATAAAATCAATGAGGACGAATGGCGGCTAATGCGCTATGCGATAGAACAGGATCCGTATATTTCAGCTCTTCGTTATGAGTGGGACTATGCCACAAGTTTGCCCGAAGGTGTAAGGCCATCGAACCCCGTGTATAGCCATCATCTTTGGAAAACCCGATTCACTTCATCAGGCTTGCCTTTAGGAACAAATACTTTTTTTGTAAAGGTAACTGACAAGTTTGGGCGTGAGTATTACGACCAAATGGATTTCGAAGTAGTTGAAGTGGAACAGTAAGCAAA
>SKHV01000470.1 GCA_007116765.1 Prolixibacteraceae bacterium
CGATTTCACAAACAGTGCGCAAATGATTAACCCTACCTTAACCGATTATGTGGCTGAACAATTGCGCGATAAATTTACTCGCCAAACAAGCCTGACCTATACCAACGATGGCGGCGACCTCGAATTTGAAGGTGTAGTTACGGGCTACGATGTTAAACCCATTTCAGTGCAAACAGGCGATATAGCTTCGGAAAACAGGCTTACAATTCGAATAAATGTGAAGTTTACAAACAACATAGACCCCGACAATGACTTCGACTCCGATTTTTCGGCTTATGCCGATTTTAGCAGTCAGCAAATCATTTCAGACGTTGAAGATGAATTGACTGAAATAATTATTAAACAAATAGTTGACGATGTATTTAACCGCTCAGTAGCAAATTGGTAAACGTGACAAAAGAAGAATTTATATCGTACGTAAAGAGTCCTGAATTATTAAATCAGGAAACGGTGAGTAAGCTAAAAGAGATAATTGACAATTATCCTTTTTTTCATACTGCACATATTCTATACCTTTATAATTTACGAAACATAAACAGCTATCTTTTTGAAGAAGAGCTTGAAAAACATGCACTTTTCATCCCCAACCGAAAAAAGCTTTTTAGACTGTTAAACACCGCAACATATTCGGAAGAAGAATTCAGCCTGCTTCCATTTAGCAAAGAAGCATTTAAGAAAACCGATGAGACTAAGCTTGCTAAAAATATTGAGGAAATACCAACAGAACCCGTTACCTTCTACAAACTAGATACACCTCAACAATTGAATAAGAACAAAGAACACTTCGATTTAATTGATGAATTTATAAGCAAAAATCCGACGATTGAACGTAAACAAACCCTGCCGGAAAGCAAAAGCATGCCCAAAAGCACAACTACCGAAACAATTGACGACAACCTCATAACCGAAACACTTGCAGTAATTTACGTAAAACAGAAGCTTTATACAGAGGCAATAAATGCCTATGAAAAATTGAGTTTGAAATTTCCGGAAAAAAATAGTTACTTTGCATGTCAAATTGAGAAAATTGAAAAATTAATATCTAAAGAATTATAAAATGTATACGCTTGCAATTGTTTTCATTTTTATTGTGTGTATTTTGTTGGTACTAATTGTACTGGTACAAAATTCAAAAGGCGGAGGCTTAGCTTCAAGCTTTTCCAACAATAACCAAATTATGGGGGTACGTCGTACAACCGACTTCCTCGAAAAAGCAACCTGGTATTTAGCCGGTGCATTATTAGTACTCTGCGTATTGGCCAGTGCATCAATACCACGCGACCAAATTGCAGGAGAAGAATCGATTATCAGCAGACAAGTTGAAACGGCAGTTGACCCAACTGCAATTCCTACTTTTCCAATGACTGAAGATCAGATTGAAACTACCGACAGCAATGCTGATGTAGAAGAAGAATAAGATTATTACAAACAATAATCATAAGCACACTGAAAATTTCGGTGTGCTTTTTTTATGTTTTAAACTGCCAGCAGTCAAAACACTGACACCCTGTCAGCACTCACCCACACAGTAAAAACCACTGGAATACAAGCTATTGAAAAATGCATGACACTATTCAATCACAAAAAGCCTACAAAAACAGATAGCCTCTCTTACAAAAATGTCAGAAAACACCTTTGGCACAAAATCTGATTAAAAGCAAGCGTAAAATACGAATTAATAACTTTTTAAAATTAAAAAAATATGTCAGAATTAAAAGGTAGAATACTTGCAGGAAAAGTCCTGGTAGAGCCTATGGCAGCTGAAGAAAAAACATCAAGTGGAATAATCATTCCCGACTCAGCAAAAGAAAAGCCACAAGCAGGCAAAGTGGTAAAAATTGGTGCAGCAAAAAAAGATGAACCAATGGAAGTTAAAGAAGGCGATACTGTATATTATGGAAAATACGCCGGTACTGAACTCCACATTGACGAGAAAGATTATCTTTTGATTTCACAAACTGATGTTTTATACATTGCATAATTAAAATTTTTAAATTCAATCGAATATGGCTAAAGAAATTAAATTCAATATTGAAGCACGCGACTTGCTCAAAAAAGGTGTTGACCAACTGGCCGACGCTGTTAAAGTAACCTTAGGGCCTAAAGGCCGCAACGTGATAATTGACAAAAAATTTGGTGCTCCTCAAATTACCAAAGATGGTGTAACTGTGGCAAAAGAAATTGATCTGGCAGACACCTTTGAAAACATGGGCGCACAAATGTTAAAAGAAGTAGCTTCGAAAACCGGCGACGATGCAGGCGACGGTACAACAACTGCTACGGTTCTTGCTCAATCAATGATTAATGTAGGATTGAAAAACGTTACAGCCGGCGCAAATCCTATGGATTTGAAACGCGGTATCGACAAAGCAGTTCTAAAAGTAGTAGAAAGCATTCAGAAGCAAGCACAAAATGTAGGCGACGATTTCAGCAAAATTGAACAAGTTGCACGCATTTCAGCCAACGGCGACGAAACGATAGGAAAACTTATTGCCGAGGCAATGGAAAAAGTGAATAAAGAAGGTGTAATTACCGTTGAAGAAGCTAAAGGTACCGACACATACGTTGATGTGGTTGAAGGTATGCAATTCGACCGTGGATACATTTCTCCATACTTCATTACCGATACCGAGAAAATGGAAGCCGAGCTTTCGAGCCCGCTTATTCTAATCCACGATAAAAAAATCAGTGCAATTCAGGATATTATTCCTATTCTTGAGCAAACTGCAAAATCGGGTCGTCCGTTAATGATTATTTCTGAAGACATTGACGGTACTGCACTAAGCGGACTCGTGGTAAACAAACTTCAAGGCACTATTAAAGTATGTGCCGTTAAAGCACCCGGCTTTGGCGACCGTCGTAAAGAAATGCTCGAAGACATTGCAGTATTGACTGGTGGTGTTGTAATTACCGAAGAAAAAGGAATGAAACTCGAGAATGTAACTCTCGAAATGCTGGGTGAAGCTGAAAAAATATCAGTGGACAAGGAAAACACAACAATTGTTGCAGGTAAAGGCGAGCAAGCTCTTATCGATGCACGTGTGAACCAAATCAAGAAACAAATTGAAGCTTCAACTTCTGATTACGATAAAGAGAAACTACAAGAACGTTTGGCAAAATTAGCCGGTGGTGTTGCTGTACTTTATGTAGGTGCTGCATCTGAGGTTGAAATGAAAGAGAAAAAAGACCGTGTTGACGATGCATTGCATGCCACACGTGCTGCTGTTGCTGAAGGCATTGTTCCCGGTGGTGGTGTTGCTTACATTAGAGCCATTAGCTCACTTGAAAATTTCGAAGGAGAGAATGAAGACGAAACAACCGGAATCGAAATTGTAAAACGTGCCATTGAAGAACCATTACGTCAAATTGTAGCCAATGCAGGTAAAGAAGGTGCAGTAATTGTTCAAAAAGTAAGAGAAGGTGACAACGATTTTGGATACAACGCCCGTCGCGACGAGTATCAAAACTTTTATGAAACCGGAGTTATTGACCCTGCAAAAGTAACCCGCGTTGCGCTCGAAAATGCAGCCTCAATTGCCGGTATGCTCTTAACAACCGAATGTGTAATGGTTGATGAAAAAGAAGATAAAGCCCCAGCAATGCCAGGCGGCATGGGTGGAGGTATGCCCGGAATGATGTAAGATCATTTTTCAATATATAAATTCAAAAACTGTCTGGTGTTTATTCATCAGGCAGTTTTTTTTTACTCATTCAAATACTATGTTCACAAACTAAAATTAGCTGTTCATATATTTATTTTGAAAAGCAAAGCTCTTTGATGCATTTTTACAATCGAAACAACAAACATAGAATTGCTCATTATTTTGTTGTTTGTTGCTCAGCAGCTCTTATCAATAGTAATTTCTCCCAAAGTTGTTCCCCTATACAACTTTTATCTTAACAAATATGAAAAGACTGAGCAACAAACCCCGGCGAATGAATACTTGCCGGGTTTTTTTTGCTAAAAAAAATACTAATTACTATTTATCACCACTCCCGTTACGTAATTTATTAATCAGTTCGGCAAAACTCAAATTGATGCGCGGAATTTTCATTTTTGTTCCACGAGGATCTTCAGCATGCGAAACATTAAATATTTCCTGAATAATATCGCTATACTTCTGTCCAATTACATTTCGCTTCAATTTCAAAGTGGGTGACATTTCACCAGTATCTGGCGACCACTCATCAGTTACCAGCCTGAAACGTTTAATTTCTTCAGTCTGTCCATGCCTTTTGTTTATTTCACGCACATCTTCCTGAATGGCTGCAAGAACTTCTGGCATTTTTACTATTTCCTCTTTATTGGTTTCGTTTATCCCATTCTGCTCCAACCAGTTTATGATATATGAGAACGAAGGAACAATCAATGCCGAAGCAAATTTCTCGTTTTCGCCAATCACCATTGCCTGCTCTATAAAAAACGATTCCTTGAGCTTGTTTTCAATCATTTGAGGAGCGATGTATTTGCCGCCCGACAATTTAAAAATTTCTTTCTTCCTGTCGGTTATTTTCAGGTATTTCCCCTCAACCATAATTCCAATATCGCCGGTATGAAAATACCCTTCCTCGTCAATTGTGTTTTTGGTAAGATCGGGCTGCTTATAGTAGCCCATCATCACGTTGGGCCCTTTGCACAAAATTTCACCATCGAGGGCAAGCTTCATGTCCACTCCCGGTAAAATCGGGCCAACTGTACCAATTTTGATTTCCATGGTGGTTAAATTACTTACAGCAATAACCGGCGAAGTTTCGGTTAATCCATAGCCTTCGAGAGCGTTAATACCTGCCACGCCTAATACACGTGCTATGCGAGGCTGTAGAGCAGCTCCCCCCGACACAATTAAGCGCACATTACCCCCCATCACAGCTCTCCACTTTGAGTAAATCAGTTTATCCGCAATTTTTCGTTTTTGCCTGTAATACCAGCTAAATTCTTTACCATAATCAAATTTATCGCCAAGGCTTACAGCCCAGAAGAAAATTGCTTTCTTTATTCCCGACAACTCGTTACCTTTATTGATAATACCATCGTAAATGCGCTCAAGCAGTCGGGGAACCGTATTGAAAACATTCGGCTTTATTTCTTTCAATGCGGGTAAAATATGAGCCAAGCTACCTACGTAGTAAATTGAAATTCCTTTATACTGAAAATGATAATTCATGCTTCGTTCGTACACATGGCATAAAGGCAGAAAACTTAATGCAGTGGCTTCTTTTCCCATTTGATGGTTTTGAGAATGCTGTTTAAAATTTGACACCAAATTCAAATGCGACAACATTACGCCCTTTGGAACACCGGTTGTTCCTGAGGTATATATAATTGTGACCAAATCATTCTCGCTAATCGACTTCTTAATAATTTCAAGTGAATCTTTATTTTCGTAAGCAACACCATCTTCAATAATGCTTCGCCAGTTAGCTACCCCATCAATTTCATCGAAAGAATAAATTTTCTCCAGAGTATCAATTTCGTTAACAAGCGATGAAACATTTTCGTATAGTTTTTTGTCGCCAACAATTACTATTCGAGCCTCGCTATGGGTGAGAATGTATCTGTAATCGTCAATGCTAATTGTAGGATATATGGGCACATGAACAGCACCTATTTGAGCAATACCTAAATCGAAAAAATTCCATTCAGGCCGATTTACGGTTATAGTAGCTACCTTGTCGTTTGGTTTTATTCCCAACGATAATAATCCAAAACTTATATTGTTCGTGTGTTCAATATACTCTGAAGGAGAATAGGTATACCATGAGTTTCCGTTTTTTCCTCCCAATGCTACTTTTTTGTTGTGATAAGAACTTTCGTAAAGTTTGAGCAAATCAAAACTACGCTTCACCTCGCGGCTAGCCATTTCCATAACTACTATTTTTAAATTATTATCCAAATTTCCAGAACTTTAAAAATAAGAGATTTATACTTTAAGTCATAAAAGATTTAATTAAAACCAAAAAA
>SKHV01000330.1 GCA_007116765.1 Prolixibacteraceae bacterium
CATCGTGGGGATGAAGATCCAGGGCCATTAGTGCCAGCAACAACGCATCGGTGCCCGAACTGCACGTCAAGGCATGTTTCGCTCCGGAAAATGCAGCCAGTTCGCTTTCGAGTTCACTAATCTCACTGCCATTAATAAAAGCACTTGAGTGGATTACCTGCTGAATGGCTTCGTCTATTTCGGGCTTGTAGGCCAGGTATTGTTTATTGAGGTCGCAAAATTCCATGTTGTAAAAATGTTTGTGAACAAAAATAACAGTAAAATTGGTAGTTTATTTTCAAAAAGCCTTTTTATTTGCAAGGGTGTAGGTTTTAGATTTGCTATTTTTACACACTTATTTTAATTTTAAAGCAATAATGATAGAAATATCGGCAATAATATCGACTTACAACCGGGCACATTTCCTCGAAGGTTTGTTTGAATCAATTATGGCACAAACCATCGATAATGATAAATTTGAAGTAGTTATTGTGAACAACAACTGCATCGATAATACCGAAGAATTATGCCGTAGGTTCATGGAACAACATCCCGAAATAAAAGTGCATTACTGCGTAGAAACAAATCAGGGCTTGTCGTACGGACGCAACCGGGGTATTGCCGAATCGAAAGGGGAATTTGTAACTTTTTTGGACGATGATGCAGTGATTGCTTCCGATTTTTTTGAGAAAACCATCGAATTTTTCAGAAAAAAGCCGCATATAAATGCCATTGGCGGTAAAATTTTGCTGAAATATCTCGATAAAAAGCCTGACTGGTATAATCCGTTTTTGGCCTCGTTGCTGGGCTACTTTAATATAGGCGATGAAGAAAAGTCATTTAGGAAAAACTATTTCAGGGGTTCAAACATGAGTTTCAGACGAAATATTTTTGAAAAATACGAAGGCTTTAACACTTCGCTTGGCAGGGTAGGCAAGCAGCTTTTTGGAAACGAAGAAAAGGAGCTTTTCTACCGGTTTAAGGAGCAAGGCGAAGAAATGTGGTACGTGCCCTCGACCATTGTTTACCATTTGGTTCCAATTGAACGAACATACCCCGATTTTGTGAAACGGCAAGCTATAGGCACAGGAGTTAGCCAACGGCAACATGCCCTGGTGCAAGGCCCTGTTCAGCTTGTTTTATCTTTTGTGAAAGAACTGACCAAGTGGTTTGCGTCTTTTTTTATTTCGGTTTACTACCTATTCACAATGAAGCCGGCTGCAGCTTTTATGATTATGCGCTTCCGATGGTGGGTAAGCAAAGGCTTTATGACGCGAAAATAGTTATTTGAAAAATCTTCGAAAAACCCTTTCTTGCTGAATTTTATTTCGTTTGAGATGTTCTCCGTCTCCCCAATCTTTAATTGGGGTCATGAAGTTTTTACCGTATAATTCTTCAAGCCATAAACGTGTTTTAATCGGATAGTAAAGATTGATTCCCAAAAAAGTACCTTCTTCAAATTCAGAAGCAGTAACACATGATTTCACCGCGGGAAAGCCATCAGTTTTGTTCGCCTCATCGCGTATTTTTGTTTCATGTGCTCCATATATGTAGGTGCACAGTTTGTTGCCTTCGGGGTAATAATAGAAGAGATCGACTTGAACACCTTTATATAAATATTTTTCTTCAATAATATTGTTCGTAGATTTCAAATATGACTGTTCTTTTACTTTGAAGCCATACTTCCGCATAATTTCATGCAGGTTTTCAGGTCTTTTATTTTGCAATATACCAAGGTCAATATCGCAGTCGTGTGGAATAAAGCCTTTTTCGCGATAGGCACCCAGTAAGGTTCCAAATGCCGGAAACAGGAAGGATCCGTTTTCTCTTAAAGCTGAATTTGCTTTAAAGAGAGCTTCTAAACCGTGTTCTCGGAATGCTTTAGCCTTATTTTTGTTTCGTGCTGCTGCGACTAGCGAAACTGCTTCTTTGTAAAGACCGATTTTTCTTAGTATAAAATATAGTATGCGCTTCATAATTCAGATTTGTTTAGTTAGTTGTTAGCTAAGTATTTCTCAAGATGTTCAAAGTTGGGTTTCCTCGGGTTATTCTTCATTCGTTCAGTATTTACCCGACTTAAAATATGTTTGAGTTGTTCGTGTGGTGTATTCATCTCTCTCAGCGACAATTCAATTTCAATTTTTTGATAGAAATTGATAAGTTTTGTAAAAGCAGAATCGATGTTGTCGGCATGAATGAATTTGCAAATCTCTTCAATTCTTTCTTTCACAAAAGCTACGCCCCTGCTGTCGTTTAAATCGTTTTGGTTTACCTGGTAGTTGTATTTTAAGAAGTAGGGAATAGTAAGAGCACTAGCGTGTCCGTGCGGAATACCCAGTTGTGAAGTGAATGCATAAGACAGTGCATGTGGTGCGGTGGTGCGTGTTATATTAATTGCCTTGCCTGCAAGATGTGCAGCTTCTGCCATTTTTAAAAATGCGTTGCTTTCATTTTTTTGGAACGCGAGAGGTAAGCTTTCCCAAATTGTTTGAATGGCTTTTTGTGCATAACCTCTTGATTCGGAGGTTGAATTGATACTCCAGTACGATTCTACAGCTTGTGCAAAAGCGTCGGCTCCCGATACTGCAATTTGATAAGGTGTTTGTGAATGATGCAAGTTGGGGTCGATAATTACATAATTGGGCTTAAGTTCTGTATGGTCAATTGAGTATTTCGTGTCGCCAATGTACAACACGGCAAACTGAGTTGCTTCGCTTCCGCTTCCGGCAGTTGTGGGAATGGCAATATGTGTTTTAGGTTTAAAGTTGGGGTTCGAAATGTTTTGTGACGAAATAAGGTGAGGTTTGGGTACGGTGTGGAAATAGTTGATGAGCTTGCCCATGTCGATTACACTTCCGCCTCCCACCGAAATTATTATATTGCAATGATGCGTGTTGAATAGTTCTATTCCTTCAAGTACATCACTGAGTATGGGGTTGGTTCTAAAACCGTTAAAATGAACTACCTCGAAGTTTTTAAGCAATGAACTTATTTTCGTTTCGGCTCCTGATTCTTCATACGATTTTTTCCCTGTGATCAAAAAAATTTTGGGTGAATTGTATTCTTTCACAATACTTTTGAGTTGTTCAACTGCTCCCCGATGTATGAAATCGTGTTTCATTCCTGACTTAAAAATTTCATGAAAATGTCTTTGTTCTCAAAAGGCGATGTGGTAGGCCGCCCCAAGTCTTTACGTGCTCCTTTCGAAATTCTTATTTCAAGAAAATTGGGGCCGTTTTGCTTTTTCATATTTTCAAACTCATAGCTTAGCTTTTCTTTTGAATCGACGCATTCAATAAAGTTATATTGATTTGCTTTTGCATAAAGCGTAAAATCAATTTTATCGGCAATCGTAGGTTGACCACCCACCGAGTCGTGCGAGGCGTTGTTGAATACAATGTGGTTGAAGTTCAGTGGTCTCGAAGACCCAATAATTCCCATTCCGCCTGCATGCATAAGTACTGCACCGTCGCCATCGAGGCAGTACACTTTTTTATTGGGTTTCAGCAGTGCAATGCCCAATGCAATTTGTGAAGCGTGCCCCATTGAGCCTACAGTCAGAAAATCGCTTTGGTGATTTTGTTTGTGTTTTTTCCTTAGCTCGAACAATTCACGCGAAAGCATTCCGGTGGTGGATACAATTACTGCATCGGGTTCAATATGTTTGACGATGTTTTCCAATGCTTCTTCGCGCGTCATTGTAAAATTTTGCACTTGCTTGCTTTGGAGAGAATAGGGTTCAAACGTGTCTTTTTTTATAATTAGTGCTACTGGGGCAGAAGTGGCGGCACACAATTTTACCGACTCTGTAATAACTTGTTTGAAATTGGTTTCAGCATCGATAACAAAATATGGAATACCGGCCGAGTCCAATAAACTAGTAGTTACTTTTCCCTGTTTGATGTGTTGAGGTTCATCTTTAACTCCGGGCTCGCCTCTCCAGCCAATCATAAGCAATACCGGGATGGAGTAAACTTCTTTATCGGTCAATGAAAGCAATGGATTTATGGCATTGCCTATGCCCGAGTTTTGCATGTAAACCATTGGGATATCTCCGCTAGCCAGATGATAGCCGGAAGCTAGTGCAACAGCCCCTCCTTCGTTAGCCGCAATTATATGATTATGCCTTTGTGTGTGGTCAGTTATGTAGGCACAAATATTTTTGAGCAACGAGTCGGGTACGCCACTAAAAAAGCGGATGTGCATGTTGTACAATTCGTCGAAAAATTCGTTAACCTTAATCATTGTATATGTTGTTAAAATTCAGGTATAAGATGCAGTATTTCTTTTATCGACATGCATTGTTCATCGGTTTCTAGTGAGCGTTGGTTCTCGAGGATTGTTTTTGCCGTGTTCATCATAGCCGGATAAGCAGAACGAAGCATATGGTTGGCATAAATTACCACATTCACACCCCACTCTGCGAGAGTATCTTCTTTGATGTGGTTGTAAGTGGTGGGAACGGCAATTATTGGGGTACTTGAATTTTCTTTTCTGAATTCAAGGCAAAATTCTTTAATGTCATCACCGGTTTTTTTGTTGCTGTGAATCATAATCCCATCGGCTCCAGCCTCTACATAGCGGTGAGCCCGTGTAAGGGCATCGTTTACATCGTTACCACAAATAAGGCTTTCGATACGTGCAATAATCATAAAATCGTTGGTGACCTGCGCTTTTTTTCCTGCCGAGATTTTTAGCGAAAAATTCTCAATGCTATCTTGAAACTGTTTTACGTCGCTTCCCAGCAGTGAGTTTCTTTTCAGTCCTATTTTATCTTCAATAATTATAGACGAAACGCCCAGTCTTTCAAGTGTTCTTACGGTATAAATAAAGTGTTCGGGAATACCGCCTGTGTCGCCGTCGAATATCATTGGTTTGGTGGTGCATTCCAGAATGGTGTTAATGGTTCGCAGCCTCGAAGTAATGTCAACCGATTCGGTGTCGGGTTTTCCGCTTAGTGTTGAGTCGGTCAGGCTCGACGACCACATGCCATCAAATTCAAGGTTTTTTCCGTCATGGTTCACTGTTAAGTTTTCGCAAATAAGTCCGGTAAGCCCGCTATGAACCTCAAGCATGCGCACAATATTTTTCGAATCGATAAGCCTCTTGAGTCTTTTCATTCGTATTTCGGGTGTGGTACCAATTTCTTTCAGGTTTTTATTGATGTGAGTTGAAGAAATTCCTTCGGTGTAGGGCACATCAATTAACTTGCCGCCCCATTGCGCAAGGGTGTCAATAACCCGTTGCCGCACTGGTTTTTGTACGCCTTCTTTCCAGTCGTCGCCATGCACAACATAGTCGGGTTTCAGTTCGAGCAGGTTTGGTACATAATCAAGCGTATGCTGCGGTATTACATGGCTTACGCCTTTAATGTTTTCGACCACAATTTTACGTTGTTCGTAGGTCATGTAAGGAAGGCGTTTATAGCTTGCAATGGCTTTATCGGTAAGCAAACCCACGGTAACTTCGCCTGTTTCGCGCGCCACGTTGATTATGTTAAGATGTCCGGGGTGTACCAAATCGGCACTCATTCCCACGTATACTTTCTTCATTTTGAAAAGTTTTTTCTGTTTACCACAAATGAAATAATAAATGTATCACTATTGTTTCTTTTTCAGTATTTTATAAGCAATAGAATTTAATACTGCCCGAAAATCCGATACATTAAAAATCCAAATAAGTGAAATATAAGAAACAAAAATAATGAAACTTTTCACAATAGAGTCGAAATAGATATTTGGATAGTCGGGTATGAATAAGGTAATCAGAAATACGATAGCTGCAATTGCAGTTGCACTTATGTGTTGAGTTTGAAATGGCCATATTTTGCTTTTGTATCCAATCACAATAATTGACCCTAATCTGATAATTGCAACCGATATGAGCGTTGCGATTGCAGCTCCGTTGATTCCCCATATGGGTATTAAAATTACATTGGCCGAAACAATGGTTGCAATTTGAACAATCATCAG
>SKHV01000046.1 GCA_007116765.1 Prolixibacteraceae bacterium
CGCATATAGGCTTCCCTTTCTTCCTGTTGTTTTTAGCCTTAATGCTTTGGCATTTACCTAAACCGCAACGCGATTTCTAATCGTCGGAAAAGTGAAGTAGCATGTCGCGGTACTCGTTGAATATTTTCGATTTCGACAAGAAGCCTTTATAAATACCGTTTTCTGTAACCGGAAGGTTCCATGCTTTACTTTCGTTGAATTTTTTCATTACCACATCCATGGTGTCGCTCACTTCAACAATTGCAGGTGGTGCTATCATGAAATCGGTAATTGAAGTAATATCGTACAATTCGCGGTTGAAAATTACCGGTCTCACATTTTCCATAAGCACTACGCCAACCAGTCTGTTTTCATCGTCAAGCACCGGGAAAATGTTTCTTTTCGATTCAGGAACACGCTTTACAAAATCCCTAAGGGTGTAATCTTCTTTTATGGCAATGAATTCTTTTTCAATCAGCTTTTCAGTTTCGAGCAATATAAGCACATTTTTATCTTTATGGTGGGTCATTAGTTCGCCGCGTTCAGCCAGACGCTTGGCATAAATCGAATGTGGCTCAAAAATCTTGATGGTCAAATACGATACAGTTGCTGTAGCAATGAGCGGTAAAAATAAATCGTAACCGCCTGTCATTTCGGCTATTAAGAATATTGCAGTCATGGGCGCATGCATAACCGCAGCCATTACCCCCGACATGCCCGCTAAAGCAAAATTACTAACCGGCAGATCAATTGACATGAAATAGTTCAGCGAATGCACAACAAAGAAACCGGCAAAGCTTCCCACCACTAGCGATGGAGCAAAAATTCCCCCAACACCTCCGGCTCCGTTAGTCGATGCCATTGCGACTACTTTAAAAATGAGAATTGAAAAAAGCAGAAGCAAAAACCATATACTGTTAAAATCAACTCCGGCGAATATTGAATTTTGAAAAACCCTGCTGCCATTATCGTTCAAAATCGCATTAATGTAGTTGAAACCTTCACCCCAAAGTGCGGGGAAAAGCGTAATTAAAATGGTGAGTATTGCCCCCCCGCTAATTATTCTAATAATCGGCGACTTGATTTTTTTGAAAAAACCTTCAAGCCTGAGCGATGTTCTAGTAAAATATACCGAAAGAAGGCCGCAAAATATTCCCAAAACAAGATAATAACCAATGTTTTCAACAGTGAAAGTATCGTTTAAGGTAAAGGCAAACACGGCACCGCTCCCCATTAAAAAATAAGCAATTGTAGTAGCGGTAACTGCCGAAATCATCAAAGGGATTAACGAAGCCATGGTAAGGTCAATCATTAACACTTCGAGTGTAAAAAGCAGACCTGCAAGTGGAGCTTTAAAAATTCCGGCAATACCACCTGCAGCACCGCAAGCTACCATTAAGGTAATTTGTCGGTAATTAAGTTTAAACAGTCGTGCCAGGTTAGAGCCTATGGCCGAACCGGTTAACACAACAGGAGCCTCAGCTCCAACCGAACCACCAAAACTAATGGTTATGGTGCTTCCAATCATCGACGTCCAGGTATTATGTGGTCTCAAGATGCTATTCTTCTTCGAAATAGCTGAAAGTACCCTGGTTACACCGTGGCTTATGTTGTCTTTCACAATATAACGTACAAAAAGATAGGTGAGTCCAATACCAATCATTGGGAATACAAGGTAAATGTAGGCTCCACGCGAGAGAAAATGATTTTCGACCAGATTAATTGAAAAATAGATAAGATTTTTTAGCAATACCGCAGCTAAACCACTTACAATACCCACTACCAGGCTCAACATCAGTACAAATTTGCGTTCGGGTATATTTCTTACCCGCCAGATGTTAAATCGCCTTAACCACTTTGATTTACTAAACCTTATCATGGTACAAATTTAAAACAATTTTCAGGTAAGCTTGAAAAATGGAATAAACTCTTTCCGAAATTCTTAACTTATTGCTATTATTGGTGTATATTATTTCATTAACAAGTTTTAAAATCTAAACACATGGAAGAACTAGCAGTTGGTACCAGGGTTTCGCACCCGGCTTATGGCGAAGGCATTGTAAGCAAATCGCATTTAACTATTTACGAAATATTTTTCGAACGTGGAGGTAAGCTTGAACTCACAAAATACAACCCCGATTTGAAAATACTGGGCATGCCTGAGAATGCTCCATCACGTACTGGTCTTTCGCTGGCCGAGATTGAAGAGGCAATTACTTACGTGATGGATAAATTCCAGGGAATTACCTACGATGTGAAGATTGCCGATAAATGGAAAGGTGGAAATTTAATAATGAAGCCTAAAAATACTGAGCTTCAGTCAAAAGAAGTAACGATGGAAGCCTTTTTCCACAAAATTGTAATGGTTCGCGACAGGCTGCGTGTGCTTGAGCAAAACATCAATAGCCATCCAAAACTCGACGAAGAGGACAAAATTCATCTTCAGCAATACATTACTCGTTCATACGGAAGTTTAACCACGTTTAACGTGCTTTTTGCCGAAAAGAGTGATTACTTTGTAGGACAAAAGAAATAAATACAATGGATAAACACCCAGTCAATCATTACAAATATTGTCCGCGATGTGCAGCCAAAGGCATTTTTAATGCTCACGAACTGGCATTCAAATGCAATGCTTGTGGTTTTGAATTTTATATCAATGCTTCAGCAGCAGTTGCAGCATTGATCGAGAACGACAGGGGAGAGTTATTGTTGGCTCGTAGAGGTGTAAATCCACACAAAGGGAAACTCGATCTGCCCGGTGGTTTTGTCGATGCCCTGGAAAGTGCCGAACAGGCTGTAATGCGCGAAATAAAAGAAGAACTTGATGTTGAACCCGACCGGATTGAATATTTTGGGAGCTTCCCCAATGAATACGATTTTTCGGGTACAATTGTTTATACTGTCGATTTAGCATTTAAATGCACGGTAAGCAATTTTTCAACACTAAAATACCGCGACGATATTGAAGGCATTGTGTTTATAAAACCTGAAAAAATTGATTTTGGTGAGGTCGCTTTTCATTCAATCAAAAAAATTATTCAAAAATTTCAAAATGAACAACATAATCGCAAATAGAATTTCAACTCTCCGGGACTTAATGCGCGAGAACAAGTTGCAAGCATACCTTGTAAATGGTTCAGACCCGCACATGAGCGAATACGTGCCTGAACGTTGGAAAACCCGCGATTTTTTATCAGGCTTTACAGGTTCTTACGGCTTCATGGCCATTACTGAAAACAAAGCAGTGCTTTGGACCGATTCGCGTTACTATTTGCAGGCCGATGAGCAATTGCAGGGAAGTGGCATCGAAATGCTAAAATCGAGAGAGTCCGACTCGATTAGTGTGGATCAATGGCTGGCTCAGGAGCTTGAAAAAGGAAGTAGAGTAGGGCTCGACGGCTCATGTTATTCTGCGGCCGAGGTGAATAACTACAAAGATGCACTGTCTCCTTATCAAATCAAAATCACTTCAAATATCGATCTGATTGACAAAATATGGACAGACAGGCCTAATCTTCCTAATGCAAAGGCATTTTTACACGACGAAGAATATGCAGGTCTTTCGCGTGACTATAAGTTTAGTCAAATTGAATTGGAGATTGAAAAAAACAATGCCGACTACCTTATTATTTCAGCACTTGATGATTTAGGGTGGACGTTTAACATTAGAGGTGCCGATGTGGAATGCAACCCTATTGTTTTAGCTTTTGCCTTAATTGGCAAAAATAGCGCTCAGCTTTTTGTCGATAGGGTTAAGTTTACGGACGAGGCAATTAAAAAATTGCAGGTCGATGGGGTACAAATTCACCGGTATGAAGATTTTTATTCTCAGCTTGAAAAAATTTCAGGAAAGAAAATATTAATAGATCCTGCACGGGCGAATTTCAAAATTTATACTACTTTAAAAGAAAACAATACGATTGTTGAAAAGTTATCGACACCGGCTTTGCTCAAATCGGTGAAAAATGCGGCTGAACTTCAAGGAATGAAAAAAGCACAAATTGCCGATGGCGTAGCTTTGCTTGATTTTATGCTGTGGCTCGAAACAAAGTTGCCCGAAAAACAAATTTCGGAATACGACGTTGCCATGAAGTTAGACGAGGTAAGAAGCAGGCAAGAGGGATATTTTGGTACAAGTTTCTTTCCCATTGTAGGATATAAAAACCATGGAGCCATAGTTCATTTCAGTGTAACTCCCGAAACCGCCAATGTGCTTGAATCTGAAGGGATTCTGCTTTTCGATTCGGGCGGACAATACAGCTACGGAACCACCGATATTACTCGTACCATAGCGTTAGGATTGCCTTCTCAACAAATGAAAACCGATTACACTCTGGTGTTGAAAGGAATGATAGCAATCAGCAAAATTAAATTTCCTAAAGGAACGGTAGGTTGTCATCTCGATGTACTTGCCCGTGCTGCTTTGTGGAATAACAACCTGAATTACGGACATGGGACAGGCCATGGAGTAGGAGCTTTTATGAATGTGCACGAAGGGCCGCAAAGTATCAGACCCGATTTTAACACTCAGCCTCTTTTGCCCGGGAATATTTTATCAAACGAACCGGGAATTTATCGCAGCAATGAATACGGAATTCGAATCGAAAACCTCATACATTGTATGGAGGATATCCAAAACGAATTTGGCACTTTCCTCAAATTTGAAACACTCACACTTTTCCCGCTCGAGAACCGACTGATTGATTCTAAGCTATTAACGGCTGATGAACTTGAGTGGGTAAACAATTATCATCAAAAAGTATTGAACACGCTAACTCCTTTTGTAAACGCTGAAGCTCTTGAATTGCTTGAACGAATGACCCAAAAAATTGAATCATGATTACAATAAACATCTCCGAAAAAATACGTGAAAAATGCAGCGCGATTCAATTAGGCTGTATATCTTGCAAGGTGAATGTAAGGCCTCAAAGCAATGAATTGTGGCGAGCCATTGACGAAGAACGCATGGCCATACGCAATAATATGAGAATAGAGATGATTCGCAAAATCCCTGCAATTGAAGTATCGCGAAAAGCTTACAAATTACTTGGTAAAGATCCGGCTCGCTATCGTTTATCGGCCGAAGCTTTGCTGCGAAGGGTGGTGAAAGGGGAGAAGCTTTATCAGGTAAACAATGTGGTTGATCTGGTGAATCTGGCTTCGTTTTCAAGCGGTTTTTCAATTGGTGGCTACGATACAAGTAAAATAAGCGGAAACATAACATTAGACATTGGTACTAGTAACGATTCCTACACTGCTATTGGCCGTGGTGGGCTCAATATTGAATATTTACCGGTGTTGCGCGATCAAAACGGTGCTTTTGGTTCTCCAACAAGCGACTCCGAAAGAACTTCGGTAAGCGATAACACCTCACAGTTTTTGATGGTCTTTTTCGATTTTGGTGCGCCTCATATTCTTGATGAATCAATGAATTATGCGATTGAACTTTTAAAGAAACACGCCTTTGCCGATAATTTTAAAACCTTTATAATATCATAGCTATGGTACAAGAAATTAAAAATGAACTTGAACTGGCACTTGTTCAAACCGATGTGTTTTGGGAAGATGTAGATGCTAACCTAAACCATTTGGGAGTTATTCTCAAAAATCTGAAAAGCACTACCGATGTTGTGATTCTCACCGAGGCTTTTACTTCCGGATTTTCAATGGATGCAAAAAAAGTTGCACAAAACCTTGATGGGAAAGCATTAGTGTGGATGAAAGAAATTGCAGTTCAAAAGAATGTGGCTGTTTGTGGGAGTTTGTTTGTATTTGAAAATGCAAAGTATTATAATCGATTTGTTTGGGTATTTCCAAACGGAGAAATGCAGTTTTACGACAAACGTCACTTGTTTAGCATAGAAAAAGAGAATGTAAATTACAGCTGCGGGAAATCACAATTGCTGATTGAATATAAAGGCTGGAAAATATTTCCTCAAATTTGTTACGATTTACGTTTTCCGGTATGGGCACGCAACACCATGGGGTACGACTTAATGATAAATGTGGCCAATTGGCCTGCCGCTCGCAGTGAAGTATGGAAAACCTTATTGAAAGCACGAGCCATTGAAAATCAGTGTTACGTAGCGGCCGTAAACCGGGTAGGCACCGATAAGAATCCGATTGAACACTCCGGTGATACTATGATTGTTGATTATAAAGGACAAGTAACCCATAACGCCTATTCTGAGCAAATAATTCTTTGTGGAAGCGTAAGTCTTGATGCACTTCACACTTTTCGGAAAAAATTCAACACTCTAATTGATGCCGACAGGTTTACAATTGAAATTGAATAACGTATATTTGTATACTAAATCAAAATTATTGTAAGCAGTTGAATTTTAGAAAAATATCATATAAACTGGCAGCCATAAACATTGTGAATGTGTTTACTGTAATGGCAATACTTGTAACAGCCAGTCTTTTGCTGATTAGAAAAATAATTAGTGATAATATTGAAAGTCAACTGACAAATTACGCAACTGTTGTAGAATTGTTAATTGAGAAAAATTCAAATAATTATTATTTTCAAAATGAACAAATCAGCTATCATTCTGAAAACAAAACAATTGAAACCCACTTTATCAATCTTCCGGCAGATGTGATTTTATTTAATCAGGATTTTTCGATAATAATCAGTGCTGATTCAGGTATTATGAAACATGATGCCAACATAAATCCAATATATTTCTACAGATTATTTGATTCTGAAGAGGCGCTCAATGGTTTTTATACCCAAAGTATGTGGCTTAACGAAAACATGAATAATCAAAGTGCTTATCTGAAATATTTAAGCGAAATTGATTTATTCCTTATAGTATCTAAGCCTCGCGAGATATTGTTTAAAGAAATTGGCAACTACTTGCCCATGCTGCTGATGATTTTTGTTTTTCTTCTTATCGTATCAACATATTCAATATTTCGTGTAAATTCAAAATACATTGGCCCTTATGCAAAGATTATCGCATCGTTGAATAAGAACAAATATGTAAAAGCAAGCTATAACGCAAAAGCAAGTGAACCGGCGTTCATTGTTAAAAGCATACAAATGCTGAGTAATCAACTCGATTTTTATGCAAAAAAACTCGAAATAAGCAATAAGGAAAACAGCAAAATTGAAAATGACTTGCAAATTGCTAAAAAACTTCAAGCCAACATACTTCCTAAGCAAAGCAAAGAAATTGAACAAACAGAAAAGATTTCAGTAAGTGCCAGTTCAGAAGCCGCCTATGAAATTGGAGGCGATTTATACGATTTTTTCATGCTGGGCAAAAATAAGGTGCTTTTTGCGGTAGGCGATGTTTCAGGAAAAGGCATTCCGGCAGCACTTTTCATGATATATACACAAACTTTATTACGCTCAGTAGCACAACCGGGAGAAAGCGTATCGCAAATTGTAGAAAAATTAAATAATAAACTTACAGAGGATAATATTAGCGACTTGTTTGTAACAATGCTTTTGGGAATTATCGATCTCGACAGCGGAAAAGTCAGCTATTGCAATGCCGCACACAATTATCCTATCATCATTAAACACGAGGGAACTATAGACGAAATTACCGAAACCCATGGAATTCCTTTGGGCATATATGCCAACAGACAATACAGTACATTAGAAATTCAACTTAAAAACAACGACCAGTTGTTTATTTATACCGATGGAATTATTGATTCAAAAGATGAAAACGGAATGAACTATACCGTTGATGTGTTGAAGTATAATTTAATGGGAGGCTGGTTTTTAACTACTGAAGAGCTTCAAGATAAGATAAAAAATAGCTTGAACAGTTTTAGAGGAAATGTTCTCCCTGCCGATGATGTTACAATGATGGTTATAAAATACACGGGCAGAGAGAACTAGAAACTTACTTATTTTAATTTTTCAATAATTTCATTTTAATTTTTTCATTTTTTGTGTCAAAACCAATTGAAATGGTGTCACCTTCTTGTATTCTTGTTTTTAGAATAATCTCAGCCATCTCGTCTTCTAATAGTTTCTGAATAGCACGTTTCAAAGGCCTTGCGCCAAATTGAGGATCAAATCCTTTTTTTGCAATGAAAGCTTTAGCTGCAGGCGAAATTTTCAATTTATAATTGAGCGATTTTACCCGGTCAAACAGTCCTTTTAATTCGATCTCAATAATCTCAAGGATATCTTTTTCAGTAAGCGGATTAAACATGATTACGTCGTCGATACGATTCAGAAATTCAGGAGCGAAAGCCTTTTTAAGTGCCTTTTGAATTACGTGAGCCGATTGATCGGGATCCGACGAGTCGGGTGAAGTAAAGCCTACACCGCGTCCAAACTCGCTCAACTGCCGGCTGCCTATGTTCGATGTCATTATCAGAATTGTATTTTTAAAATCAATACGTCTTCCCAGGCTGTCGGTGATTCGTCCTTCGTCCATTACCTGTAAAAGTATATGATACACGTCGGGGTGAGCTTTTTCAATTTCATCAAGTAATACCACAGAATAAGGTTTTCGGCGTACTTTTTCGGTCAATTGGCCGCCTTCTTCGTAGCCTACATATCCCGGAGGAGCTCCCACAAGTCTCGAAACTGAGAATTTCTCCATATACTCACTCATATCAACACGAATGAGTGAGTCGCTTGAATCAAACAAATATTGAGACAACACTTTGGCCAATTGTGTTTTTCCAACTCCTGTCGGGCCTAAAAATATAAAAGTGCCAATGGGTTTATTGGGATCTTTTAAGCCGGCACGGTTGCGCTGTATGGCTTTCACAATTTTCTCAATAGCTTTGTCCTGTCCAATAACCGAACCTTTTAAATCGCTGCCCATACTAAGGAGCTTTTTGCTTTCGGCCTGTGCTACACGCTGTACCGGAATGCCCGACATCATTGCAACCACTTCGGCTACTTTGTCATCAGTTACTGTCTCTCTTTGGTTTATCAGTTCACGTTCCCAGTCTTCTTTTTCGCGTTCGAGAAGCTGAATCAGGTTTTTCTCTTTGTCGCGGAAATTAGCTGCAAGTTCGAAATTCTGACTTTTTACAGCCTGAATTTTTTCCTCACGTACATTTTCAATTTTTTCTTCAAGCTTGATAATTCCTTCAGGCACATTAATGTTTGCAATATGTACTCTCGAACCGGCTTCGTCAAGTGCATCAATAGCCTTATCGGGTAAGTGACGATCGGTGATGTAACGCTCGGTCAGCTTTACACAAGCGGCAATTGCTTCTTCGGTATAAGTCACATTGTGGTGATCTTCGTAGCGTATTTTAATGTTGTTGAGAATTTGTATGGTTTCTTCAATTGAAGTAGGTTCAACCAGCACTTTTTGAAATCTGCGTTCCAACGCACCGTCCTTTTCAATATTCTGGCGGTATTCATCAAGTGTAGTGGCACCTATGCATTGTATGTCGCCACGTGCCAAAGCAGGTTTTAGCATGTTTGCTGCATCAAGTGAGCCTGTAGCACCACCTGCACCCACTATGGTGTGAATTTCATCAATAAATAATATTACATTGTCAACCTTCGAAAGCTCGTTCAAAATAGCTTTCATGCGCTCTTCAAACTGGCCTCGATATTTTGTGCCTGCAACAATAGAGGCCAGGTCGAGGGTTACCACGCGTTTGTCAAACAATACTCTCGATACTTTTTTCTCAATAATTCTTATGGCCAATCCTTCGGCAATTGCCGATTTTCCTACTCCGGGTTCACCAATTAAAATGGGATTATTCTTTTTTCTACGGCTCAGAATCTGAGCAATGCGTTCAATTTCCTTGTTGCGCCCAACAATAGGGTCGAGGCTACCTTCTTCGGCAGCCTGAGTGATGTCAATCCCAAAATTGTCAAGAACCGGAGTTTCCGACTTTGATGACGGTGGTGGCTGTGGAGTGTTGCTTTGAGGTGGTCGTTGTTGAAAAAAGTCACCTGAGTCATCGTCCGGATCGCCCGGAAAATCAGAGCGCGACTCAATTTGTTTTTGATTATACATCTCAAGTTGAGACTTCACTGTAAGGTAACTCACGTCGTACTCTTTAAAAAGTGTGGATACATCTGACTCTTCATCTTTTAAAAGAGCTAATAATAAATGTGCAGTATTAATTGCACTTTCACCCATCGAACGGGCTTCTAAATAAACAAGCTTAAGCAGTTTCTCGGTCGATTTTAACAATTGTATGGAAGAGTTAGGCTCAAGCGCTTTTTCTTCTCTTATTTCGACTTCGATATTTGCTTTAAGTCTGGTTAAATCAACCTGCAAATTGTTCAGAATATCAATGGCAACACCTTTACCGTCGCGTAAAATACCCAACAAAATGTGCTCAAGGCCTATGTAATCATTTCCCATTCTGATAGCCTCTTCACGGCTATAACTTAATACTTCTTTTATTTTCGGCGAAAATTTTGAATCCATATAAAACCAATCTTTAATATTGAATTTAGCGGAAGCTAAGATACATAATTTCCGCTCAGTATTATTTATAAATACAAACGAAATGGCGAATTGTTGATAGTTTATCATACGATGTTAATTATTTCAAATTAAAGCGTGGTTTGTTCCTATTTTAAAATGGTATTTTTGTATTTTTGTTTACTTTTTTATGACTTAATGAAAGATTTATATATATGTCTGACAACGAAAGAATTATAAAGATTAACATTGAAGAACAGATGAAATCGGCCTACATCGATTATTCGATGTCGGTGATTGTGTCGAGAGCTTTACCCGATGTAAGGGACGGTTTTAAACCTGTTCACCGTCGTGTGCTTTTTGGAATGAGTGAGTTAGGTGTCACTTCAACCAAATCGTATAAGAAATCGGCTAGAATTGTGGGTGAGGTTATGGGTAAGTACCACCCCCACGGAGACTCATCGGTGTATATGACTATGGTGCGTATGGCACAAACATGGTCTTTACGTTATCCCTTAGTCGATGGACAGGGTAACTTTGGGTCAGTTGATGGCGATAGTCCTGCAGCAATGCGTTATACCGAAGCCCGGATGGCAAAAATTGCGGAAGAAACTTTAGCCGACCTGGATAAAAACACAGTCGACTTTCAGCCAAACTTCGACGAATCGTTAAGGGAACCTTCGGTTTTGCCTACTCGTATTCCAAACCTTCTGGTTAATGGTGCGTCGGGTATTGCTGTGGGTATGGCTACAAACATGCCGCCACACAACCTTGTCGATACCATTGATGCAATAATTGCCTATATCGATAACCGGGAAATTTCAACCGACGAACTGATAGATATCATTAAAGCCCCCGATTTTCCGACAGGAGGTATAATTTACGGCTATCAGGGTGTAAAAGATTCATATCATACCGGTAGAGGACGTGTTGTTTTGAGAGGAAAAGCCCATATTGAAACCACTGCTACCGGAAGAGAAAAAATAATAGTAACAGAAATTCCTTATTTGGTGAACAAAGCCGAATTGATTATCAAAATTGCCGATTTGGTTAATGATAAGAAAATTGAAGGAATTTCGAATGTTAACGACGAATCGGATCGTGCGGGTATGCGTATTGTTATCGACATCAAAAAAGATGAGATATCAAACGTAGTACTTAATAAATTGTATAAGTTTACTTTGCTGCAATCGTCGTTCAGTGTAAACAATATTGTATTGGTACACGGAAGACCGCGTTTGTTGAATCTTCCCAAGCTTATTCATTATTTTGTGGAGCATCGACACGAAGTGGTCACACGACGCACACAATTCGAACTCGATCAAGCTGAAAAACGAGCACACATTCTAGAAGGATTGATTATTGCCAGCGATAATATCGACGAAGTAATCAAATTAATCCGTTCATCATCGAATACCGAAGAAGCCCGAAACCGACTTATTGAACGTTTCGAATTCACCGATATTCAGGCTCGAGCAATTGTCGAAATGCGTTTGCGCCAGTTAACCGGCCTTGAACAAGACAAGCTTCGTGCAGAATACGAAGAATTGATGAAAACAATTGAACGCTTAAAAGAAATTCTCGCAAGTGAAGAACTTCGGATGAATATTATCAAAGATGAACTGATTGAAGTGAGAAGTGCATATCCCGAAGGACGAAGAACAGAAATTGTACCCAATGCCGAAGAATTCAATCCTGAAGATTTTTATGCCGACGATGAAATGGTGATTACCATATCTCATTTGGGATACATCAAACGTACGCCTTTGACTGAATTCAAAACACAGGGCAGGGGAGGTGTAGGTTCCCGCGCAGGAAATACCCGCGACGAAGATTTCCTTGAACACATGTTTGTTGCATCCATGCATAATACCTTATTGCTCTTTACCAAGAAAGGAAAATGCTTCTGGCTGAAAGTATACCAGATACCCGAAGGTACAAGAGTATCAAAAGGACGGGCAATTCAAAACCTTTTGAATATTGAACAAGACGATAAAGTTATGGCTTTCATAAATGTGAAAACATTAAGCGATGAAGAGTACATCAATAATAACTTCATTATTATGTGTACTAAAAAAGGAGTAATCAAGAAAACTTCACTCGAAGCTTATTCTCGTCCTCGCCAAAATGGAGTGAATGCCATAACAGTGCGCGAAGGCGACCAATTGCTTGAAGCCAGACTAACCGGAGGTAACCATGAAATTATGATGGCCGTACGTACAGGTAAAGCAATTCGTTTCAACGAAAACATTGTAAGAGCCATTGGACGAACCGCTTCAGGTGTTAGGGGAGTCTCGCTTTCAGAAAACGACGAAGTAGTTGGCATGATATGTGTAGAAAATGAGTCGGAAGACGTAATGGTTGTTTCTGAAAACGGATTTGGAAAACGTTCTAGAATTGAAGATTACAGAATTACAAACCGCGGTGGTAAAGGTGTAAAAACCATAAATATTACCGATAAAACCGGAGCTTTAGTGGCTATTAAAAGCGTTACCGACGACGATGATTTGATGATTATTACCGAAAACGGTATAACCATACGCATGGCGATTAATTCAGTAAGATTAATGGGACGTGCAGCTCAGGGTGTTAGGCTAATTAACCTTAGAGACAACGATAAAATTGCGTCAGTAGCTCGCGTGGGTAAAAGCACTGATGTAGAAATTATAGAAGCTACCGAACCAGAAGGCACAAGTGATGAAAACTCACTACCAACTGAAAATTAAATGGTAAGCTAAAAATTTTGAAATAGAGAAATAGATATTATATATATTTGTAAATAACATAAAATTACCGATATGAAAAAATTTGTAACACTAATCACGTTTTTGATAATTGCTTCTTCTCTTTTTGCACAAAGAGGGAGAGTGAGCAGCGCACTAAACCACAAAGAATCGGATGAGCTGGATAAGGCTTACGAAACAATTATGGAAGCTTTAGACCCTGAAAATTCACGTGCTAGCAACACTATAGAATGGCCCAGAACCTGGCATGTGAAAGGTCAGATTCTTCAAGACATTCACCGTAAAGGGGTTAAAAACATTGTAGATGAGCCATTATTTAAAGCTCACGATGCCTTTAAAAGAGCTGTTGAGCTCGATGATCGAGGCCGTATGGAGCGTCAGTTGCAGGTAGATTTTACTTTTCTGCAAACCAACTTATCAAACTATGCAGTAATGGCATTCGAAAATTCTCGTTTCGATGTGGCTCTTGAATGCTTCGAACGCTTTATGGAAATTTCGAATATGGACATAATGAAGCCTTCTGAAGAAGAAGTTATAGACACGGCTATTATTTATAATGCCGGTCTTGCTGCTTATCGTGGTAACAACTTTGAAAAAGCACTGGAGTATTTCAAGCGCTCAGCTGAATTAGACTATAACGGAGTAGTAAGCTACCAGTTAGTATACGAGATTTATAAGGAACAAGGGGACTCAATAGCAGCATTAGAAACAATTCAAGAGGGTTTTCAAAACTATCCTGATGAAGAACAAATAATAACACTGTTGATTAATTATTATATTCAATCCGACAATCAGAAAGAAGCCTTTGAATATTTGGATATTGCAATTGCCCAAAATCCCGAAAATGCCTCGTATTATACTGCAAAAGGTAGTACATTAGAAAGGCTTGGTCGCATAGAAGAGGCAATTGAAGCATATGAAGGTTCGATTAAGGTTGACTCAACATTCTTTACACCGTATTACAACCTTGGAGTTATCTATTATAACCGAGGTGTTACTAGCATGAATGATGCATCGCAATTGCCACCAAGCGAAACTGAGAAGTATGATGCCAAAATGGAAGAAGGAATTGATTATCTGAAAGAAGCATTACCATATTTTGAAAAGGCATACGAGCTTGATTCAACTGAGTTAGCTGTGCTTGAAACTTTGCGAGTAATTTATTACAGATTACAAAAGATGGATAAGTATGAAGAAATGAACGAGAAAGTTCAAAGTATATCAAACTAAGTAATTAAATATACTTAAAAGAGAACCGATTTATTCGGTTCTTTTTTAAATTATTCTATTTAACTTAATATCAATTATAAGACAAGCGCGTATTTTGAATTAAATGTTGTATTAACCATGCTTAGGTCTATACGTCTATTTACTAACTCCATAAAGCATCTCATCAATAATCAACTGTATCCACCGAAAACCAGTTGATAAAAGAACAAGAACAAAATGTTTACTCGCTGAGAATTTAATATTCAGTGCCATGCTTTAGCCAATGGTCAAATATTGATTTTTAGAACTCCTATTAAGGTCAATCCAATACAAGTACATTTTGGTCAAAAGCATTTCTTAATTGGTTAATATGCCAATTATAAATCGGATTACCCGATAAATCAATTCGTTTAAGGTTTTTGATTGATGCATAATCAAGCGGAAGCAATTTTATTTTATTGTTGCTTAAGTCGATGCTTTCTAACGCTGGATGCTCACTGATCACTTTTGCAAATAAATCCAATTGGTTATTCGATGCATTGAGTATTTCCAATTTGCTCATATCATTGAGTACATTAGTAAGCTCTGATATATTATTGTGAGATAAATTAAGCATCTTTACATTGTTTAGTTTTGTAAATTGCTCAGGTAATATTGACAGCTTATTCATCTGTAATTCAAGTTCATAAATGTAATTCACATTTGTAAACGACCCGGTAAATGTTGATATTTCGTTCATGCTTAATACTACTTTTTCTAATTGAGCTGCGTTAAAAAAAGATGCGTTAATCGTTTTTAATTTATTACTTCGAAGATTAATCGACTTGAGGTTTGATAGAGAAGAAAAATCAACCAGCTGTTCTAGTTCATTATTTGACAGGTCAATAAGTTTAATCTGCTTCATCTCCCCCATTGATTCAGGCAGCTTTCTGAGTTTATTATTGCTTAGGTTAAGAGTGTCTATTTTAGATAATTGGCCAAAGTTTTGAGGTAATTCTTCAAGCTGATTATCGTTTATTTTTATCTCAGCTAACTGAGATAAATTTCCAAAGTCAAACGATAAAGTTTTAAGTGCATTTTTTTCAGCTCTGAATGTTTCCAGATTAATTAATCGTCCGAAATCAGCGGGTAGTTCTTCAAGCTTATTCCAATCAATATCAATAAATTCTAACGATTTAATGTTCGATATATCAGCCGGCAAATGTGTAATTTCGTTTGAAAATAAGTCGAGACGTATAAGATTCTGAAGTTTCGATATGCTATCGGGTAAAGCTTTCAAGCTATTTTGAGCCAAACTTAAATCTTTAAGTTTATTGCAACTATACACTGATGAATCAATGACCTGAATTTGATTGTAACTCATGTCAAGTACTTCAAGTTTTTTGGCAAGATGTATATTGTCTGGAATAGTCCAGAAATTATTATTGCTGAGGTATAGCTTTTGCAGGTTGGGAAGCTTCAATAAATTGTTGGGCAATGAAGTTAAATGATTGTAGCGTAAATGCAATACCTGCAAATTTATAAAACGCTCAATATCAGCAGGCAATTCAATCATGTTCTCATTCTCGATTCGAAGAATGACTACATTTCGAGGCTGTAGCAAAGCTTCATCGAGAGAATAAAATACGATTTCGTTTGCAAGCTCGTCTTCACTTTTCATTACATTCTGAGTTACTGAACAACTTGCCAATAGCAATAAAAAAGCTACCAATGCGGTAGCGTTTACAATGGAGTTTAATTTCAACATTTTATTTTATAGATTTTAATGTATTGAATACGTATCAAATAAATCGGGTTTGTAGGAAATAATATCGGGCGAAAAGTAATTGAATAAATCGTGCTCAGGCCACTTGTCTTCGGTACGACGTATTATTCTTCCCATTAACTGATTGATGTCTTTACTGAAACCCGGTCCTTTCCAGTTACTGGTATTAGTAAGAAACACCCATAATACACCATCGGAACGGCGTTGCATCATGGCTGCAGTTCCCGAGAAGCTCCCTGTTCGGGTCCAGGTATTTCCAACTGTTTCGCTCCACCCCAGAGCTCGGTCAGATGCAGAGGTCATTTGTTCAATGCTTTTGGCAGTGAGTAAATCCGGAACTAGCTCACATCCGTCGATTAAGGTTAGTAGCTTGGACAATTCGGTGGCTGATGAAACCCAACCGCCTGCAGCTCCCAGCAAGCGTATATCGTTTCCACCATAAGGCTTTGATACCCATGCAGAGTCGCCCATTACCGACATTACATATTTGCTTCCATCGTGAGGGTAATATCTTACTTCGTTTTCAAACTTTTCGGTATAAGAATTATTCGCCAAATGCATGTCATAAATGTCGTTAGGGAATAATATGTAATGTTGCACATATTTTTCGTAGCTAAGACCGGTAATTTGCTCAATAATAGCACCTAAAAACATGTAAGCCATATTGGAGTAGCTGTAACGCGAACCTGGCGAGAAATGCAAGTTTCGCGATACAGCGAAGCGCAAATAAGTATCAATACCAATGGGTAGTGTGTCGCCCATACGAGTTGCTATAACCCGCTGATTGAATGCGGGATCTCCGTATTGCTGAGTCCATCCAGCGGTATGTTGCAGTAAGTGTAAGATTGTGATGTCGTATAGGCGACTATCGCGAATATTTAAGTATGCTTCATCATTGAAAAATCCTTCACTACCAAAAACTTTGTCGTCAAGTGAAAGCTTATCTTCTTCAACCAGCTTCATAATTGCAACGGCAGTTATAAGTTTTGATACGCTTGCCAGTCTATAAATATGCTCAGGACTGGTCTCTATTCCTTCTTCCTCATTCGCAAAACCATAACCACGACTGAACACTAATTTCCCTTCGTTAACAATAGCTAAAGAAACGCCTTTAAGTTCAGCACGATCCATAAATCGACTGACTTGTAAATCAATGTAGGCAGCTCCTTCAAAATCGCTTAATTCGTTACCCAATCGTTGATTTACAGGTTTTATCAGTTCATATACGTTTACATAGGTTGTACTGTGTAAGCTATCGGTAACCGTAAGCGATGCGAGCAACGCAAAAAACACAAACAACAATATTCTATAAAACCATTTATTCATTTACAATTGTAAATTAAAGTAGTTACATTTGCAACTTACCAATTATATCACTAGCAGACAATAACTTATGTCTGTCAAGATATTCTTCAATACCTTTGATTATTTTAATAGTGCATTGGGGATCGTTAAAATTTGCTGTACCTATCTGCACCGCTGAAGCACCGGCAAGCATAAACTCAATAGCATCAGTTGCGCTGGCAATTCCTCCCATCCCAATAACTGGTACTTTAACCGCTTGAGCAACCTGCCACACCATTCTAAGTGCAATTGGTTTAATTGCAGGTCCCGATAAACCTCCGGTAATAGTAGATAAAACCGGTTTTCTGGTTTCGGCATTAACCGCCATACCCAAAAAGGTGTTTACCAGCGATACGCTATCGGCTCCCTGAGCCTCCACAGCCTTGGCTATTTCAGCAATATTGGTCACGTTGGGCGAAAGCTTTACAATCAATGTTTTATCATAAACCTTTCGAACTTCGCGAGTAACCTGCTCGGCCATTGGACAGCTTGTTCCAAAGGCCATACCGCCTTCTTTTACATTGGGACATGAAATGTTCAACTCAATGGCTGCAATGTGTTCAAGCTCATTTATCCGTTGAGTTAATTCTATATACTCCTCAATGGTTGAGCCGTTTACATTCACAATTACATTGGTGCTATACTTTGAAACTATGGGATATATATGCTTGCAGAAATAGTCAACTCCTTTATTTTGAAGCCCTACCGCATTAAGCATGCCCAATGCGGTTTCGGCCATCCGGGGATAATCGTTGCCTTCGCGGTGATGTAAGGTTGTTCCTTTAAGCAGAATTCCCCCTAATGCATTTACATCAATAAAATCATCAAACTCAACCCCGTTCCCAAACGTTCCGGATGCAGTCATTACCGGATTTTTAAGCTCCAGTTTATGTATTTTTACGCTTAAATCTGCCATTCTAAATCATTTATATTGAAAACAGGGCCTTCGGTGCATACGCATTTATTTCCTTCATTTGTTTTAGTAACACAACACAAACAAACCCCAAAACCACAAGCCATCATATTTTCAAGTGATACTTCGCATTCTGTTTTTAGTGCTTTTGCACGTTTTGCAACGGCATGCATCATAGGATCCGGTCCACAGCAATAAAAACGGTCAAATTTCCATTTGCTGCTCATTATGTCATGGTCGGTGACAAATCCGTGTATACCCAATGTTCCATCGTCGGTAGTCAAATGTACTTGTCCAAACTGTGAGAATTCATTCACTAAAATATGATCCGATTCTGACCGGGCACCTAACAAAATGTGTACTTCAACACCAATGTTCTTCGATTCGCGAGCCATATGCATCATCGGAGCTATACCTACACCTCCTCCTATCAAAAGTATTTTTTCACCTTTAGAAGGCTCTGAAAAGCCATTTCCCAGGGGAAAAACGACATCAAGTGTCTCGTTCTTCTCAATTTTTGATAATTTGAAAGTGCCGTCGCCAACAGTTTTAACCAAAATGGCAAATGTGTTGTTGTAGTAATTTACATCATGAATTGAAAATGGCCTTCTCAAAAAAGTTGTGGGAGAATCTTTTACCTGAATATTTACAAATTGACCGGGTTGTATATTTTCCAACTTAATGCTTGGTTTCAATTCTATCAGGTAATTGTCGTGATTGAGCCGGGTATTATTAATCACTGTTAAATCACAAACCTGTTTCTTCATCCTTGCTCGTTTATTAGTGTAATTGTTTGTTAGCAATAAGCTTATATGCTTACATGTAACAAAAACTAATTTTTACGGTACAAAGATAAAATAATTATTCTGCCGGACTATAATCGTCAAAGGTATGGTCGGTGTAAAATATCAACACCTTGGATATTTTTTTATTGGCTGAAGCCTGAGGTGTAATTGCTCTTACTGGTTTAATAGCAGGTTCATTCTCCTGCTCCTGCTTCACTTCAGGCTTGTTTTTATTAATAGTCACAGGTTGTTTGTTTATGCTTTCTTCTTGAGATTTAACTGTTGAAAACAAATCGTACTCGGGAGCTTTATTTTTAGGTTCTTCTTGTTTTTTCTCATAAATTGAACCTTGTCCGGTCAACAGCCAACGGGAATTTAATAAGGGATAAGCTTCGAGAATTTTTTGAATAAATGAAAATCCGGGATTATTCCTCCCGTGTAACACATGCGATACATTTGAACGCTGCACTCCAATTTTATCGGCAAATTCAGCCGCTGTAAGCTTTTCTGCTTCTATAAACTTTTCTATTCTTTCTCGCATAATCCTATTGATTACATTACTAAACCAGTCTACAATTCACTTGATTACAAATGTAATAAAAAAAAGTAAACGCTAAATCACATTTGTACAAAACAGATGAGTTTACAATTGTATCGTGTTTCACATATCAACATTAAGCCGCTTTTACAATTAACTTATGAGCTGCAAGTTATATGAAAAACCTCAAATGAAGTAATAGTTTAAATTAAATGACTCATTAAGCTGGATAAGAATACTATAAAGACATATAAACCGCTGACAACGTCAATATAATTACATTTGTTGGA
>SKHV01000399.1 GCA_007116765.1 Prolixibacteraceae bacterium
AGGATTTTCTGAAATGTTATTGGATAAAACTAACAACAATAATGAAGCTGAATCTCTACAATATTTGGGAATAATTAACTCAACAGCTAAAAGTACACTTGTTTTACTTGATAATTTATTGGCTTGGGCAAAATCACAAACCGGAAAGATTATTTATAAGCCGGAACAAACAAATTTGCATGCAATTGTCAATGAAATATTAGAAGTGTCAAAATCAAATGCAAAAATTAAAAGCATATCTTTAAATCATATTCAAAAGCATGATATTGAAGTGTATGCGGACATAAATATGTTAAAAACAATTTTGCGGAATCTTATTTCCAATGCTATAAAATATACTCACCCAAATGGAGAAATCACTATTTCCGCAGTACAAAATCAAAACTATATTGACGTTACGGTTTCTGATAATGGAGTGGGAATGAGTGAAGAAACCCGGAATAAATTATTTGAGATTGATACTACTATCACAACCAATGGAACTGCAAACAAAAAGGGGTCAGGCTTAGGCTTAATACTATGCAAAGAATTTGTGGAGAAACATGGTGGAAAAATTTGGGTTAAAAGCGAATTAGGAAAAGGAAGTGCTTTTGTTTTTTCATTGCCAAATCAATTAGAACGAAATGAATAAAAAAGTTTTATTGTTTCTTGCACAAGGATTTGAAGAGTACGAAGCTGGCGTATTCACCGATGTAATTGGATGGAGCAGGGTAGAAGGAAGAGAACCGGTTGATATGATAACAACAGGGCTCAGGCCCGAGATTAGATGCAAATGGAATTTTAATGTTCGGCCCGAAATAGAATTTGATAAAATCAATTCCAAAGATTATGATGCATTAGCAATACCAGGTGGATTTGAAGATGCCGGATTTTATGAAGATGTATTTGATGAACGATTTCTGGATCTGATACGCGAGTTTAATAATGAAGGAAAGATAATCGCTGCTGTTTGTGCGGCTGCAATACCAGTTGGGAAATCGGGCGTTCTAAAAGGAAGAAATGCAACCACATACGATTTGTCGGATGGATTTAGAAGAAAACAGCTCGCAGATTATGGGGCAAATGTTCAAGACAAACATATTGTGATTGACAAAAACATTATAACTTCAACCGGACCGGCCACCGGATTAGATGTTTCCTTTAAATTATTAGAGATGTTAACTTCTATAGAAAATGTAAACGAGGTTAAGAAGCATATGCGATTTACTAACAGGTAATTAGAGGCTTGTTGCTGACTGTATTTTCAATTTCGACAATACTTTTGGTGTGGATTTAAAATATTAGCAAAATGAACATTGTAGCACACAATATCGAAGAGTTTAAAATAGCAGAAATTAAATCTGATGAAGTTGTAATCAATTCAATACAAGATGGGCTAGATGTGTTGGGGAATGTTTATTACCAAGGATTCGATAAAGTGATTATTCTCAAAGAAAATATTACCAGCGATTTTTTCAATTTGAAAAACGGCATTGCGGGTGAAATTCTTCAAAAATTCTCTAATTTTCGTATCAGACTTGCAATAGTTGGTGATTTCTCAACGTTCACTAGCAAAAGTATCAATAGCTTCATTTATGAAAGTAACAAAGGCCAACAAATTACTTTTGTAAGATCAATTTCAGAAGCATTAAGATATTGATCTCTAGAAACGATGCTTGCATTAATCACCCTTGTAACCAGAGTTTTTGAAATGCGTTTTATTTGGTAAAATGATTCAATGTTTTCGGTAAAATATAGATTTTCTAAAGATGCTTCAATCCGTTCCGACTTAAAAAACTAACAACGACGACGAACTAATTGCTATCACTATGAGGAATAGCCCACAACGCATAAAGTTGGGATTTAGGAAGAAGTAATCTCAATAACTATTACCGGACAACTATGATAATAAGTAAATTTTAAGACAGACGCCACAATATTACGGTGGCATGTCAAAACTAAAAATAGAATGTATGAAAATTTTGCTAACGGGTATCACTGGTTATATCGGGCAGCGACTGCTGCCTACTTTGATCGAAAAAGGGCATACCGTTGTATGTTGCGTTCGCGATAAGCAACGTTTTGATGCATCAAAATATGATTCCACCAAAATTGAAGTGGTTGAAGTTGATTTTTTGAAAGAAGAAATGCTCGATAATATCCCTACTGACATTGATGCCGCCTATTATCTAATACACTCCATGTCGGCACCTAAGGGCGATTTCAGGGAAATGGAAGCGAAAACGGCACAAAGCTTTAAAAATCGCATTGAGCAAACCAACCTAAAACAGGTTATTTACCTTAGTGGAATAGTAAACGAGAAGCAACTTTCAAAACATCTAACATCCCGCAAAAATGTTGAAGAAATACTAAATTCAGACAAATATCATTTAACCACGCTCCGCGCAGGAATAGTAGTTGGTGAAGGCAGCGCTTCTTTTGAAATAATTCGCGACCTAGTTGAAAAATTACCGGTAATGATTGCACCGAGCTGGCTTAAAACAAAATCGCAACCCATTGCTGTAAGTAATGTGATAGAATTTTTGCAGGGTGTTTTGATGAACAAAAAAACATTCGATAAAGCTTTTGATATAGGCGGACCCGAGGTGCTCACTTATAAAGAAATGCTGCTAATATTTGCCAAAGTGCGCAAGCTGAAAAGAATCGTTATCAATGTTCCGGTAATGACACCCCGACTTTCATCGTATTGGCTATATTTTGTTACTTCAACATCGTATAAACTTGCGGTAAACCTTGTTGATAGCATGAAGGTGGAAGTGATTGCCCGTAAAAATGATTTACACAACAAATTGGGAATAAAATTACTCACTTATGAAGAAGCGGTAAGGCATGCTTTCGACCACATTGCTCGGCATGAAGTGCCCTCGCGCTGGACCGATGCATTGTCGAGCAAGATATTGCAAAGTGGTATTTCAGAACTGATTGAAGTTCCTGCTTTCGGTTGTTACAAAGACGAAAGAGAACAGCTCGTGCAAAACGAAGAAAAAACCATTGAGAGAATATGGGCTATCGGTGGCCGCAACGGTTGGTATTATGCCAACTGGCTTTGGGGTATTCGTGGTTTTATGGATAAACTGGCCGGAGGTGTAGGCTTAAGGCGCGGACGGAAAAATGCCAACCAGATTTATGCCGGCGAATCGCTTGATTTTTGGCGGGTTATTTACGCCAACCGTGCTGAAAAACGACTGCTGCTGTATGCCGAGATGAAACTCCCGGGTGAAGCCTGGCTCGAATTCAAAATAAAAGATAATGTTTTAATTCAAACTGCTACTTTTAGGCCGCATGGGCTATGGGGCAGAATATACTGGTACTCGGTTTTTCCGTTGCATGGTTTCATTTTTAATGGGATGATAAAAAAAATTGCCCAATAAACATTTATTCTTATCCAAAAAATAAATTGGTTTGGATGTAACATTATTCTTATCTTGATGACCAATATCTTATAACTTTAAACATAAACCAATGAATTTACAAAAGAAAACTTTGCTAATTGTTCTTTTTTTGCTATCTGTCAGTATGCTAAAAGGACAAACAATAAAAGGCGATTGGAGCGGAGCTCTTAACGCGATGGGACAAGAAATCCCTTTGATTTTTCATTTTTCAGGCGATGATGATGCACTCACCGCAACAATGGATAGTCCCGCACAGGGAGCTATTGGTATTCCAGTCGACAAAGCCACCTTTGCCGATGGAGAGCTGAATCTTTCAATCATGGGCGGTCAAATTGAATACAAAGCCCAAGTGAAAGGCGACACTATGGAGGGTAACTTTAAACAAAGTGGTATGGATTTACCTTTAACGCTTACGAAGGGTGAAATCAAGAAGCCCGGAGATACTTCTCTGCCAAGTTCAGAGAATGAGCTTAAAGCTTTAGCGGCCAAAGAAACCGGAACCCACAAGTACTCTGTGTCCGATTATTTTGCGAAACCGGCTTCTTCACAATTTCAACTTTCTCCCGACGGAACCTATATGAGTTACCGCGAAAAAGACGAGAAACTTAAGAATCATGTTTATGTTAAAAACATTATAACTAATGAGGTTAAACGTGTCATCACCGAAGGTGAAGAACTCGTTCGTGGTTATGGCTGGGCAAACGATGAGCGTTTGATTTATATAATGG
Source organism: Prolixibacteraceae bacterium (assembly GCA_007116765.1). Taxonomy (GTDB): domain Bacteria; phylum Bacteroidota; class Bacteroidia; order Bacteroidales; family Prolixibacteraceae; genus Roseimarinus. The sequence continues at coordinate 4,121 of SKHV01000399.1, forward strand.
ACAAAGGCGGAAACGAAGATTATCATTTATTTGCCGTGAATTTAGATGGCTCAGATGAAAGAGAATTGACTCCTTACGATGGCGTGAAAGTAAATATTTTAGCCTTAATTAAGGAGGATAAGGATCATATGGTTGTATCGATGAACAAAAACAATCCACAAGTTTTCGACCCTTATAAAATAAACATTATCACAGGCGAATTGGAGCAATTGTATGAGAATACAAACCTTGCGAATCCTATTATGGGCTATGATTTTGATAAAGATGGAAATTTACGTGGTTTCAGTCGACTTAAAGACGGTATCAACTCAGAATTATATTATGCAGTTGAACCGGGCGAATTCAAACTATTTAAAGAGACTAGTTGGGACGAAACTTTTTCCATCATCAGTTTTGATTATGCCACCGATTATCCTCATGATGCTTATGTAATATCGAACTTAGATTCAGACAAAACCGAAATCTATAAATTCGATCTCGCGAAAGATAAAGTCACTGAAAAACTCTTCTCAAACCACGAATATGACGTATCAAGTGCCTCACTTTCACGTAATAGAAACTGGGAACTGGATTATTTTAGTTATGAAGGAGAAAAATACAATATTATTCCTGTAAGTAATTATTACAAAAAATTGCATGAAAGACTGGAGAGTGAATTTCCAGAATATGATTTCTATATCTCCGATAAAACTGACGACGAAAGCCAGTATTTGATTTATGTAACCAGCGATAAATTGTATGGAAGGTATTATTCTTACGACGTAGCCAAAGACCAAATCAAATTATTATTTGATTTGATGCCGCAGTTACAAGAAGATGATATGGCTGAAATGCGTCCCATTTCTTTTTTGAGTCGCGATGGAATCAAACTGCATGGTTACATTACTTTACCAAAAGAAGCTATTCAAGGACAAAAAGTACCTGTAATAGTAAACCCACATGGAGGGCCGCAAGGTATTAGAGATTCTTGGGGTTTCAATCCCGAGGCACAATTGTTCGCAAGTCGTGGCTATGCAACTTTACACGTCAACTTTAGAATTAGTGGTGGTTACGGAAAAGAATTCTTGCGTAGCGGTTTCAAACAAATTGGGCGTAAAGCCATGGACGATGTAGAAGACGGTTTGCAGTATGTGATAGACCAAGGATGGGTAGACGAAAACAAGGCCGCGATTTATGGTGGTAGCCATGGAGGTTATGCAGTGTTGCGTGGCCTTACCAAGACCCCCGATTTGTATGCCTGTGGTGTTGATTATGTGGGAGTTGCCAACTTGTTTACCTTTATGGAAACCATACCTCCATATTGGGCTCCGTATTTGCCAATTCTGAAAGCCATTTGGTACGATCCTGACATTGCAGAAGAAAAAGAAATTATGAAAGAAGTTTCCCCTGTTTTTCATATCGATGCGATCAAAAAACCGCTGTTTGTGGTGCAGGGAGCCAACGATCCACGTGTGAATATCGATGAAAGCGACCAGATGGTAAAAGCACTTCGTGCCAGAGGCGTTGACGTGCCCTATATGGTCAAATATGACGAAGGACATGGATTTGCCAAAGAAGAAAATCGGATGGAATTATATTCAGCCATGATGGGCTTCTTTGCTGAATACCTGAAGTAGAAACTTAATATTTATGATATCGAAATTAAAGCGAATTTCCAGGGAAGTTCGCTTTAATCAATTCTCTAACATTAATTCATTACCAATTAAAGATATGGTGCAAAATAGAATAGCTATCGTTACTGGAGTTACTCGTTCGAAAGGAATTGGGAAAGCGATTTGTACTGAACTAGCCAAACAAGGGAATGATAT
>SKHV01000390.1 GCA_007116765.1 Prolixibacteraceae bacterium
AATCAACAATTCTATAAACTAATTTCTCCTTGAATATTAGTATTCAAATATTTAATTACTTTATTGTATGTGTAGCCCTGGCCTAATAAGAACATTATTTTGCTAATGGCTGCTTCGCTTGTCATGTCATACCCGCTAACTACTCCTACTTTTTGAATATCCTTGCTGGTATGATACAAACCCATTTGAACTTTGCCGCCTGCACACTGGCTAACATTAACAACAATTATGCCTTTATTTATTGCCTTATTAATTAGTTGTGTGAACCAATCAAACTCTGGTACATTTCCTGAGCCAAACGACTCAAGTACAATTCCTTTTAAATCAGGTATGTCAATAATTGATTCTACAACTAATGGTTGGATGCCAGGAAATATTTTCAAGATTACTACGTTGGTATTCAGTTTATAATTAACTTTTAAAGGTGTATCGTTATTGGCTTTTCTGATGTATTCGCATGAGTAATTTATTTCAACTCCGGCTTTTGCAAGAGGCGGGTAATTTTTTGATTCAAATGCCCTGAACTGTGCTGAGTCTATTTTTGATGAGCGATTTCCCCTGAATAATTTTGAATTGAAATAAATACAAACTTCTGGTACAATACATTTTCCCTTTTTTACAGCTGCTGCTATTTCAATGGAAGTTAGCAAGTTTTCTTTGCCGTCGGTTCGTAATGTCCCAATAGGGAGTTGCGAGCCTGTAAATATCACCGGTTTGTTCAGGTTTTCAAGCATAAAGCTCAATGCCGATGCGGTATAGGCCATCGTATCGGTGCCGTGCAATACTACAAATCCATCGTACACTTCATAGTTATTTTCAATTGTTTCGGCCAGCTTGAACCATAATTCAGGTGTTATGTTCGATGAATCAATTATTGGTGATAGGGTAATTGCATTTATTTTATACCCAAATTTATTGAGCATGGGTATCTCGTTCGACAACTCTTCAAAATTAACCGGTGCAAGCGAACCGTCGTCGGGGCGTTGTACCATGCCAATTGTTCCTCCGGTGTAAATAATCAGAATGCGTGGATTCATTTGTGCTTGTTTTGGTTAAATTAGCAACAAATGTAGGAGTTATTGTTTTGCAAAACTATGATTTTTGAGTTTCTTGAATTCAGGGTTTTTAATAAAACATTATATGCCAAACAGATCTTCGGCATTTGTTGTTGTAATACGTTCAATTTCTTCAAGTGGCATGTCGAATATTTCGGCCACTTTTTTGGCCACAAGAATCAGGTTTGCACTTTCGTTTCTTTTGCCTCTGTGTGGCGATGGAGCGAGATAAGGTGAGTCGGTTTCAAGCAGCAAGTCGTTTGGTTGTAATTGCGAAATCATTTCAGCAATACCTGAGTTTTTAAAGGTAACAATTCCGCCTACACCAATTTTAAATCCTTTTTTGACTGCTAGCTTGGCTTGATCGGCAGTACCGGTAAAGCAATGAAACGAACCGCGCAAATTATTGTAGTTTCCTCTCTCAATAATGTCGAATGCTACATCGAATGAGTCACGTGTATGTATTGAAATGGGCAGATTTAAATTCGATGCGTAACTCAGTTGTTTCTTGAAAACATATTCCTGCTCTTCGCGAAATGTAACATCCCAGTACAAATCAATCCCAATTTCGCCAATCCCAAAAAACTTTTGCTTGTTGAGCCAGTACTCAAGTACTTCAAGTTCTTCTTCAAAGTCTTCATTAACCGAAGTGGGATGAATACCCATTAAAGGGAAACATTGATTCTTATAGCGTAAAGACAAATTGAGCATTTTTTTTATCGATGAGCTGTCAATATTGGGCAGGATAATTTTATTTACGCCAGTTTCGAATGCCCTTTGCATCACTTCGTCAATCTCGCCGTTATAATCTTCTGAATAAATGTGTGAATGTGTATCTATTAACATACAATTGTATCGTTTGTGGCAAATGTATGAATTAAAGCTCCAATTGTTTATTTCGTATTCAAAAACAAAACATTATTATATTGTAAATAACGATTTAATAATGTTTTAACTCGCTGTCGGGGTTTGATGTTTTCTTTTTGAAGGAGAATAAAAATAATTGCCAGATATGTTATTAATGCTAACTTTAAAGGCAAATTTTTTTGTGTAATATGGGTATATCATTCAGAACAGAAATAGATATTCAAAAGCCGGTTTATAAAATAGATTATTCTAGTCAGGCAATGTTTATTGGCTCATGTTTTTCCGATCATATAGGTGGAGAACTTAAACGATTAAAATTTCCGGTTTTACTTAATCCCTTTGGCGTGTTGTATAATCCTGCTTCTATTGCAAGTGTTTTGAAAATGCTGATAGGGGAGAAGCGTATAGGAAAAAACGATTTGATATTTCACGACCATAAGTGGCATTCTTTTTTATTGCATGGCTCATTTTCTCACCCTAAGGCCGAAGTGGTTATTGAAAAAGGGAATAAGGCTCTTGCCGAATCTTATGCTTTCCTGAAAAAGGCTTCGTATCTTTTTGTGACTTTCGGGACAGCCTGGGTGTTCAATTACAAAAAAACTGGCAATATAGTTTCAAATTGTCACAAAATACCTGCTGTTGATTTTGAACGCTACCGGCTTGATGTATCGCAAATTGTAGACCAATGGAATGAATTTCTTATTGCTCTGCATCAATTCAATCCGAACTTGAAAATTGTATTTACCATTAGTCCCGTAAGGCACATGAAAGATGGTGCTCACGAAAACCAATTGAGCAAGGCTACTTTGTTTTTAGCAACACACCAGTTGAATGCCCAAGTAAATAATACAAGCTATTTCCCTTCGTACGAAATTGTACACGACGAATTGCGCGATTACCGCTTTTATGCCCCCGATATGGTGCATGTTGCCGATGTGGCTGTAAAATATATTTTTGAAAAGTTTGCCAATACTTTCTTCAACGATAAAACCATTCGTTGTAAAAATGAAATGTTGCAGCTGGTTAAAGCTCTTGAGCATCGTGTTGAAGGGAACACCAGACAAAACATAGAACTTTTTAAAGAATCAATGTTGAAAAAAATAAGGGTGTTTGAAGAAAAATATACCGAAATTGATTTTCAGTTTGAGAAAAATTATTTTGAAATGCTCTGACTTAAAAAGCATGGGTTGAGGTGAGAGGTAAAAATCAAATATACAAGCAGATATGCAACTGAAAGTATTGATGTTCGGATGGGAATTTCCGCCTCATATTTCGGGAGGATTGGGTACGGCTTGCCAGGGGCTTACCAAAGGCCTTTCGGTCTTTAACGATATTGAAGTAACATTTGTGGTGCCCAAAGCACATGGAGACGAAAATTCAGACTTGGTGAAGCTGATTGGTGCCGCCGATATCCCACTTTCAAACAAAAAAATGAAATTCAAAAATTCTCAGAATGAAATAAAATACTTCAAAATAAAGTCGCACATCGTTCCCTATACCAATCCCGATGAATTTTGGAAGCTTACAAGTTTGAAGCATTCGGGTAAAACTCAATTTTTACAAACCGATGAGTACGGGCGAGTTCCCTTTACCGGAAAATATGGCATGAATTTGATCGACGAAGTATTCAGCTACGCGATGGTAGCCGGGAAAATTGCCGGTGAGAAACAGTTTGATTTAATCCATGCTCACGACTGGATGACATTTCAAGCGGGTATCGAAGCCAAAAGAATATCGGGAAAGCCACTAATTGTTCATATTCACTCAACCGATTTTGACAGGAGCGGGGGCAATGTAAATCCGCAGATATATGCAATTGAACGGGAAGGGATGGAATATGCCGACAAGATTGTGGCAGTGAGTGAGTACACCAAACTCATACTAGTTGAAAAATATGGAATTTCAGCAAAAAAAATCCAAACAATATACAATGGAGTTGAGCCTTTCGATTTAAGAACTGGAAATGAAATTAAAAAAGGATTCAAAGAGAAACTGGTCACCTTTTTAGGTAGGGTTACCTCACAAAAAGGGCCGGGTTATTTTGTTGAAGCCGCAAGTGAGGTGCTCAGGAGGAACAATAATGTTCGCTTTGTAATGGCTGGAAGTGGCGACATGCTTAATGAAATGGTACGCAGGGCTGCTCAGTTGAAAATTGCCGATCGTTTTCATTTTACCGGTTTTCTTGAAAATCACGAGGTGCAAAGTTTATATCAAATGAGCGATGTTTATGTATTGCCCTCGGTATCGGAACCTTTTGGTATATCTGTACTTGAAGCAGCACAGGGCAATGTGCCTGTGGTTGTGTCGAAACAGTCGGGAGTATCCGAGGTGCTTAATAATGTGCTTAAGGTTGATTATTGGGATGTACATGCTTTGGCCGATGCAATTCATGCCCTGGTTGAGTATCCGGCCTTAGGCATATGCATGAAAAAACGAGCACATGCCGAAGTGCTTAATATGAATTGGGATGTGCCGGCTGGCCAACTTCGACAGCTTTACATTCAAACTTGTAAAACCAAACACTCACGAAATAAATGAAAACCATCAGTCTGATTTTTGCAATTCATTTACCGTTCAGATATCGGAAATATAGATTTTTCGACATTGGTAACAATTCTCATTATTACGATGATAATGCCGATAAAACAATTGTTACCAATATGGCTGAAAATTGCTACTTGCCATTCAATAACATTTTACTCAAATTGTTGAAGAAATATAAGGGACGCTTTAAAGTGGCATTTTCAATTTCGGGCACCGCTCTTGAGATGTTCAATTTATATGCACCTGACGTAATCGATTCATTCAAAAAATTAAGCAGTGCCGGCAGTGTGGAGTTCCTTGCCGAAACCTATTCTCATTCCTTAGTTTCTCTTGCCGATAGTTTGCTGTTTGAAAAGCAGGTAAAGCTTCATGGCGGGTTAATTGAAAAATACTTCAATCAAAAACCTAAAGTCTTTAGGAATCCTGGTCTTATTTATTCCGACGATATAGGAAATCATATTTACGACATGGGCTGCAATGCCATATTTGCCGAAAGCACAAAGCAAGTTTTAGGACTTAAAAACCCGGGTTTGCTGTATTACAACGACATTAACCCAAAGGTGAAAGTGCTAATACACAACCGTATTATTAGTAAGTATATTGAAACCTGTTGCTCAAAAAAATTGACACCGGAACACCCTAACGATGCTGAACAATTGGTGAAACAGATAAAGGCTCTACCCGAAAACGAGAAGCTGGTTAATCTTATCCTGAATTATGGCACTTTCGACAAATGTATCCACCCGGAAAAAGCAATTTCAGGTTTGTGGGAAGATTTCATACATCTTGCATTAAAAAGTGAAACTATTCAATTCAGTACACCTTCTGAGATAACTGAAAACGTTAAAGCGGTATCTTCAGTTCATGTTGCAAAGGCGGTCTCGGGCGAAAGCACTGAGCACGATCTTGCTCCTTTTCTGGGAAACGAAATGCAACAAGAGGCATTTACAAAACTTTATGATTTAAAATACAAGGTGCTGCTTTGCACCGAAGTTGAGCTTTTAAAAGATTGGAACTACTTGCAAATAAGCGACCATTATAATTCTATGAGTACCGATAACACTTCTGGCAGTAAGCTGCCTCATAATTTCAGTACCTATGATTCGCCCTACGAAGCATTTATAGTTTACATGAATGTGTTGTCCGATTTTTCGTTAAGACTCGATAATATTTTGACGCAAACAATAAAAAAGCAAACGAATTTAACGAAAAAACGCTGTTGATTTGAGGCTTGATTTGAGCATTTCAATTGTGAAATAATGTTGAAGTTTTAATAATATAACATGAATATCATTACTTAATTCAGAAAAAAGTTGTCTTTTTGCAAAAAGTAAGGCACATTAGGATAAATGTGTTAAACTTCATTATAATAAACAAAGGATAGAAAATGAGTGAAGGAGTACGTTATATCGGTCGTCAGTATACTGACAGTCCGTCTTGGAAAAAATTA
>SKHV01000164.1 GCA_007116765.1 Prolixibacteraceae bacterium
CATATATCAAACGGCCACGGTAGCGCGCGAAATCATTGTAAAACTGTTCTATGGCCGTAAAGAACACCCTCAATAAGTACTACCTAAACACCAATGAATTACAACTAATGACCATTGACTAATGACCATTGACTACTATCCCTCTCTACCACAAAGCTACCTTCTTCGCCGGGGGGCAATTCAATGTACATTTCATCGACATACACATAGCCCCAGTAGCCAATATTGTTTGACATGTTGGAAAGGGTTGGCCGGGCAGTTATTGCAAACGGACTTGAACTATTGTTATAATATTCTGAATTGCTTGCATAAAAGTCTATATAGTCATCACTTTCCGTCATAACAATTAACAAAATACCATCAATATTTTTTATTTCATTCCATTCCTTTTGATTATGAATGAAGTTATCTTCTGTTTCAAAATGGTCGATAAAAGGCTTCATGAATCCGTGATTTCCACTCTCATCACAACAACTGTAATAGTAGGCAGGGATTTCTATTGGGTTGCCATAGGTACTGTATTGTCGACCGTCGATAACATAATTCATAAATGTAAAAACACCGGGAGTATTCCTGATGTTATCGACACTATAGAGAGGATCAAATTCGAAACGCCGTGGTTGTCCGAAAAGCTCATAATAAGTTTCGGCATCATCAATCCAATAAGTTGATTTTCGATAACTTATATTTACCCCGGATATTTTTATATCCTCCACAACTTTCTGCGACTTAGAACTAACAGCATCGAAACCCGGAGCCGAAACCTCAACATAATAACTCTCTCCCATTTCGGGCATAAATGTTTCGGGAGTAATATAGTTTAGCTCATTAAAAGGTTCCATTAACACAAAAAAACCCGGGTTCCCTTCTTGCTTCAACACAACTTCTGCTCCTTCAACTTTGCGTGGCTTTATATTTTTATCTAAGGGCGAAATGGTGCTTTGCAGGCTTACTACTGCTCCTTTGTTGCTCAAATATCCCACCACGGCCAATTGGTCGCCTTCGTAATAATCTTTGCCGTCAATGGTTCTGCTTGTTTCAATACAACTACTAAGCATAATCAAAACCATTGTTGCCAATATAGAATACTTCTTCTCTACCATAGTGCTAATTTTTGAAAAGGTTCAGTTTTAACTGTACCGAGGGTATAACAATATACATCGAAAGCATTTCCAATTCGCCATCGTTAATATAAACAGCTGCGGGGTTGCTGTTTGCAAATAAATTCATGATGGTAAAGTTGCACTCGAATTTTCTGCCCCAAAACACCTCCCCAATACGACGGTACGAAACATCAAAACGCCTGTATGCCGGTGTGCGGGCATTGTTTACCTGATTTATCACATAAAAATCGTTGAAAAAAGGTGTTTGGGCAACGTAAGCTACGGGCATGGTAAAGGGGCGACCCGACTGGTACATGTAATTTGCATTGAAAATATTCTTCTCTTTCCACGAATAACTAAGGTTTGCGTTCAAATCGTGGCGGCGATCGAATTCGGAATTGAACCATAAGCCGTTGTTAATACTCACGAACTGTCTGTGCGACCACGACAAGGTATATGCCAACGACCATTGCAAACGCCCTTGTGTTTTTTGTAATAAAAACTCGCTGCCGTAACTGCGTCCCAAACCGTTATTGAAAATGTGATCCAACTTGCTCACTTCGTTGTAAGCACCCGGGGCATACATATTTAAGCCACTCATGTTTTTATAAAAACCCTCTATCGAAAGCTCTATGGCCGTACCGGGTATTGACCCAAACAAACCCGATGAAAACTGCCAGGCTTGCTGCATATCGAGGTTTTTGTTGGCCAGCATCCACGACTCGTCCTCTCCGTCGCCACGCATTTTAGCAATTACATGGAAAGGCTGACCGGTTATGGAGAAACCACCCATGTATGTCCACTTGGGCGATAACTCAACACTCAGAGACAGCCTTGGTTCTAATTTACGAAAAACAGTATCGGTCGAAACAAAATGATTGTAACGTAAACCTGCACGCAAGCTTGTTTTGTCGCTTATTTTAAAGGTATTGCCGGTATAAAACGCCATTAACTTCAGTTCGTGTTCGGCAGCATTTTTTGTTGAATCGATTTTATTCAATTTATCGTTCCATACTTGATACTCGGGAGAAACCCGGTAGTCGGAATATTGAGTACCCATTGTAACTGTATGTCTATTGTTTACCGGGATTGCTACTTCGGCTTTATTGGTAAAATCAGTTAAAAAAGTACCCATCTCGTACAGCCTATGGTACATATCATCAGGGTTGGTCGACAAATACTCGCTTTTCCGGGCGAATGAATAGTAGTTTCTCGATGTGGTGTTTATAAACGAAATACCAGAACTGAAAACATGCCTTACATTCAGCGATAAAACATTGTTGGTACGGTAATTTCCCCATTCTACTTTATAGTCGAAATAGTCAGAGCCTGAACCTCCAATGGGGTTTTTGCGATGGTTTACCGAACCGTCAATATCATCGCTTAGATGAAAGCATGCCGATACTGTGGTGCGCTGGGTGGGTGTCCAGGTAAATTTCCCGTCGATATCCCAAAACTGAAAACGATAAAGCTCGTAATTGTCCTTTGGCTGGCGTTTCATTCTTATGTGTTCGGATAAAGTACCGGACACTACATCAAGGTTCGACATACGGCCGGTTAAGTAATACCCAAACTTATCGCTGCCCAAACCTTTCAGCATAAAGCCCGAACGCAGGGTTCCTATATCGATTCTTGCCTCGGGTTTTCCTTTGCCGTCAATAAGGGCTATGTCAATTACCGATGAAACCCCGTCGCCATATTTTGCCGGAGCTCCCCCTTTGTAAATATCGACATGTGCTATAATATCGGGGTTAAATATTGAGCTATACCCACCGCCTACCGATGTGGTATAAACCCGTGCCCCATCGAGCAGGAAAAGGTTCTGGTCGCGATTACCGCCGCGCACGTAAATGCTCGAATACATATCAATTCCGCCTGCAATACCGGGTAGCACGGTCATGGCTTTCATTATGTCCTGCTCGCCAAAAAAAGTGGGAATATTTTGAATGGTACGGCTTTCGAGAAAATGCATGCCCAACATGGCCTGTCGGTTAAGTGGAGTGCCCTTTACAAGCACCTCTCCAATTTCAAGGTTTGCGAGTGTAAAAACTAAAAAGGTATCGGTGCGGGCATAAATTGTTTGGCTTTGCTTTGCATAAGAAACGTGAGTGGCCTGCAAAACAGTTTGCCCCGGCACAAGACTGATACTGAAAAAACCATTGGCATTGGCCACTACGCCCGTATTGTGAACACTATCGATTACAGTGGCGTAAGGAACAGGCTCGCCGGCAGAACTTTTAACCACTCCGCGTACAGCTATGTTTTGACCAGAACAAAGAACGGACAAAAGCAGTAAAGGTATAAATATAAGTTTTCTCATTGTGTAATCTCCCTGAACAGCCCTCTTAATAAACTACCCGAATTTTGTCTATCCAATTGAAACATGTTTATTACTATGCCCAACTCGAAACTATGGTTGCGCAAATAAAAAGTTTCGGTGCCGGCACTTACCCCGTTTATTATTTCTTTCCTTACATCGAGCTGCACATAATTGTTTATTCCATAAGCATACTGCATCTTTAATTTGGTATTGGCTCCCAGGCTAATGTATGTGCCCCCAACTAAGTCGAAAGTAAAAGGTATAAAAAATATATCCATCTCAGCTTCCTTGATAAATGTTTCTTCGGGCCTAATATAACCTGCACTGTTCATCAAATAATACACATGCCTGTTGCCAGTACAGTAGTTTAAATGCAAGCCGGCAAAAGGCTCTAAAAACCTATACCGATAACTAAGTTTTAGGGGTGCACTTACATTCATGTAGCTATGTGACTGGTTAACCCTGAAACTAATGGCTTCTATATGATTTATTGTATGCCTGTAGCTTTCCCCTTCAATATGAAAATAGCGGTAAGAGAAAAAAGCTCCCGTAACCAACGAGAGCTTTTCACTATTTAATGGTACGCTTACGTTTGCCCCGATTTTTGCACCAAAATTAGGTGTGTTGTTTATATAAACTATTTCGTTTGGGGTGGAATGAGCTGTTGCCGAAAACTCGAAACCAACTCGGGTTTGTGCAAACAACATGGCAGGAAACAGCAAAATCAGGAGCACTAAAAAACGTAACATAATGAGTTTATTTTAAAAGTTATATTCGAATTTTTGGACTACATTGTTTCTTAATGACGATTTTAAATCGCCTTTAACACATTTGAACCTTGCTATAGGCTTGGATGTATAACGGCTTACATTGCCTCTATATACTTGGTGGTCATCTTTGTGTTCATAACCCTTATTATACGCACTATTTAAATTGTGCCCACTTGTTCTACTTTCAATTTTTGTAGAATGCCCGGGCTTATCGAAGCCTATTTCAACATCTGCATAAACATTTCTTACCTGAGCTCTGTCCCCGGTTGCACTCACCCATCTATTATTTATATTCCTGTATTTTTGTGAAATTATTATATGGTGCAATCTAATATCTATATCATAATTATAATGGGTATTGAAATTTTGAACCTGACTATGGTAATTCGCAGGGCCTATGGGATCCCATACAGGCTGGGGGTTGCCATGAAAAACTGGCATGTAATCTCTATCTGGAACTTCTATGTTCCAGGCGTTTCCGGCATGGTGTCTGAATCGATATACACTACCATTTAAAGTATAGTAGAAATTGCTCATATCGCAACCATTACAGGCAAACACTTGTAAATACCAAGTTGTTTTTTGCTCTTGATATGCTATCGATCGAGCCAATTGAGTATTCCAGAAGCCGGCTCTATAATACATCCTTCTATTCCTTGAGCTATTATAAATAAAGAGTTGTAGTGTATCGTTACGTACCGACCATGTTTCAATATGTTGAGATTTGAGCTCATTTTCATCAAGTTCGAATAAGGTGATTACTTCTACTTGTGTTGTTGAGCTATCAATTGACTCAACATTATTACATATTGTTTCAATTCCGACAAGGTCTTCAAGCACAGTAGTATAAAGTTTATTGTCGAGTACCCGGCTCATGAAATCGCCATAATACACAATGCCTTTTCGCCCAGTAATGTACCGATAAAACCCATAAATGCGGCTATCGATACCGGAACTTTCATTATCGGAATGAATTAGAAAATCGGCATTATTGGCAATGAGTTGATTGATGTCATCTTCGCTGTCCATTTTGGCTATTTGTTCACGAAAGATTTCCAACTCGGTTTGTGCTGAAACAAAACCAACTTTTTGTTCCCATTTTACACGTTTTGCAGGCTCAAGTTCATTTAGCTTCTCAATGGCCTTTAGTGCAGCTTCATCGCTGGGAAAATAAAGAGTATTATTCTTTACTTCCACATCGAAACCCAGTGATGAATCGAATATCTCATCTCCTTTTTCCTTTTTATCGAATAAATCATCGATACAGGCACTGAACACCATTACACAAAAAAACAATACAATTCCTAATTTTAACTTCATAATTTAATTAATTTTGCAAGCAGGGAGCTTGTTCCTCCCTACTTAAGTTTATACTAAGTATTAAAGGTGTCGCATGTTTCGTTTTTACGGACCGCGATGCCTTTTTTATTCATTCCGCCCCGGAACCTTGCCGGGATACAGCGACTTTATAGGCACAATTCAAGCACGGCCCGTATATCCTCAGGCTAAATACATTTCACTTAACTCATACTTTATTCAACGGCATGCTTGCCATTGAAGCATTGTTAACTTTTTACCTAAAACTTATGGGATAAATCCAAGGGGTATCCGCCGGTGTTCAAGGTTGTGTTAATACTATAATCAACTTTACAGTTTAATTAATAGTACAAATAAAATGAAATAAATGAAATAAATGAAATAAATG
>SKHV01000346.1 GCA_007116765.1 Prolixibacteraceae bacterium
CCAAAAACGCCCAGCAAAAGATTTAGGTTTGTTGTCATACTTTGCCCTCATAGAGCATTTGTCACAATTAATTTCTTGAGCCATTTTTCTTTCTATTTAATTATATACAATATGTTGTAATAACAAAGTAAACCGTTTATAAACCGAGTAAATCACTGAGATTCACTCAAAGAAAAAAGAATTATAAAATATCAGTTAAACTCTGTGCAATTACTGTTAACACCTCTGTAGTTATATTATTTCTTAATTTGCCAGAGGCGAAGTTGTTTGATTTGATTTAAACGAATTATACGTCTCAGCCAAATACTATTTATTACAAAAACAGCCACATTTTTACAAAAAATCGTAATTACTGTTCTTTTTTTGCGATTTAAAACCAAAACGTTTGGTTATCATCGAAGTAATTTCATTTGCACTAGACTCAATAGGTTTGTTGGTAATATTAATTACAGAAAAGTCGCCTTTATTAATTATTGAATCGGCATAAGCCAATTCTTTATTCACTATTATTCTATCGGTATAATTTGTATCATCGGTTAGATTTAGTGTTCGCATTCGTTTTGCACGCTGCGGAATAAGATAAGCGGCTGATATTTTGAGGCCAAAAACTCTGCGTTTATCGATCTTGAAAAGCTCTTCGGGTGGCTCAATACCTAAAACCAATGGCACATTAGCCACTTTCCAGCCAAACATGGCCATGTACACGCTCAAAGGTGTTTTGCCCACACGCGACACTCCTACCAGCACTATATCGGCAGCTAGCAAGTGCTCGGTGTTTCTTCCGTCGTCGTGATTCAAAGTAAACTCCATTGCATCTATCCTTTCGTAATACGGAGCATTTATTTTTCTGAAGAGCCCGGGTCTATCAATTGATTTCTGCCCAAGGTCATTTTCTATGTGGTCGGCTAAAGGCCCCATATAATCAACTTGTTTTATATTCTCATCTTCACAACGTTCAATAAGCTTATGGCGCAAGTTTCGTGTAACAAGAGTATGTGCAATAAGCGTCGATTTTACCTCTTTTGCCTTGGCAATCAATTCATCAATTTTTTCATCTGAAAAATTTGGAAAAAACTCTATGTGTATTTGATTATTAGGATATTGAACCAACAGTGACTGAACCATAGTATGAGCAGCCAAACACTTGCCTCCGGAAACAATAAATATATACGAAAAATCTTTTGAGTTTTCTCCAATCATAGCTTTTGATTTTAAACCATGCAATATACCTTGAATTGATGTGATTTATATTTTATATCGAATTATTTTTAATGGTTTTCTGTTTTTTTGACAGTTTGTATTTGCAGAAATAAAAAGAACGTCTATATTTGCAACGCCTTAAAAAAATAAGGTTAGTTCTTACACACAACAATTTTATTATTTGAAACTGGTGCGGTAGTTCAGTTGGTTAGAATATCGGCCTGTCACGCCGAGGGTCGCGGGTTCGAGTCCCGTCCGCACCGCCATTTTCATTTAAAATAAATTATTACCAGTATTACTACTGGTGCGGTAGTTCAGTTGGTTAGAATATCGGCCTGTCACGCCGAGGGTCGCGGGTTCGAGTCCCGTCCGCACCGCAAAAGAGATTTCCTGTTTAGTTAATCTCTTTTTTTTGCCCAAAAATATGTACTTCTCTGTACGTAAGTTCTCACTACCTTCCCTACTTTTCATACTGAATACTTTTACGGATCAATTCAACTTTCTGATGGAGGAAATATTTTTGCGAACTATTGTTCGAGATATTTACTTCATCCCGCAGTATTTCATTCACTAAAAAAGGGCTTGTCCTATAAGAACAAACCCTTTATCTAAAAAATCATGAAAAAAAGATTATAGCGGGTAGAACCTGATAGCTTGTCCTCCACCTGCAGCTAACTTAATATCAAGCTGGGTATTATTGTCCACATCCATTTGAGTAATTTTTACCGGTGTTGGATTTATATCCCAATCGGCATCATCGCCATCGGCATATATCTCTGCACGGTATTTCCTTCCTTCATCGAGGAACGAAAGGCTTACTGTAAACTCGCGGGGTTCTTCGTTGGTAAGGCTGCCCAGGAACCACTCTTCGCTGTTGCGGTCGCGGCGTACCATGGTAATATACTCACCAATTTCGGCATTCAGCACTTTAGTATCGTACCAGTCAACCGGAACATCCAATAAGAACTTAAAGGCAGGGTGGCCATCGTAATGCTCAGGCAAATCGGCCAACATTTGGGTGGGCGAATGTATAATTACGTACAAGGAAAGTTGCTTGGCAACCGTAGTATGCACCCTGCGACCTTCACGGTATTTAATCATCACATCGAAAATACCGGGGGTGAAATCCATAGGCCCGGCCAACAAGCGGGTAAACGGTATAATTGTTTCGTGGTTTGGCGGGTTGCCTTCGCTCCATGCGTTGTACTCCATTCCACGTGCGCCCTCGGCAGTCATAAGGTTAGGATAAGTTCTCCTTAATCCTGTTGGTTTAATGGGCTCGTGGAAGTTAACTGCCAGTTGATGCTCGTGTGCTTTATTCAATACATATGCGTAATAGTTAACTCCAAACTGACCATGGTGCCATTCTTTCATGTTCATTTTTGAACCTACCTGCCCAATTTTTATATCGTTAATGCCATGGTCGCGGTACAGTGCCATTCCTTCATCTATCTGATTGAGGTAATTAATCAGGTTCGAACCTGTTTCGTGATAGCCAATCAGCTTCACTCCTCTTTCTTTTCCGTAATTAACCACTTCGGTCAAATCAAAACCGTCAACGCTGCGTGTAAAATCAAACTCGTGCATGGCATCGAGATACCACTCCTCGGTCCAACCCGGGTTCCAGCCCTCAATTAACAACAAAGGTATTCCATGTTTCGAAGCAAAATCGATATAGTATTTCGAATTTTCGGTAGTTGCACCATGAATGGGGCCTTCCCAGAAAGTATGTTTGCCAATGTGCAAAGCCCACCAAATACCCATGTATTTATTGGGTTTTATGTATGAAATATCGTCGTATTTCATGGGCTCGTTCAAATTCAGCACCATATAATTGGTGATTAAGTCGCCTGGCTTATCGGCCACATGAATTGTACGCCATGGCGACTTCATGGGGGCACCGGTTTTTACTTTAGTCCCATCGGACCAGGGCACCAAATCGGTTTTTAGGCGATTGTTTCCAAGCGATGCAACGGTGTAACTGGCAAAATCAACCAAAGCAGCTTCGTGCAGTGTAATGTATAATCCATTATTGGTTTTCATGGTTAACGGAGTATGCACCGTGTCCATTTCACTTATTGGAGTTTTCGTGTATAAATACTCGTATCTGTCGTGCTGATAAGGTTCAATCCACCATGCATTGTGGTCGCCGGCCATTGTAAACTCGGTTACTTCGTCCATTATCACAAAATCGCTCAGGTTCTCCTGCTCGGGTATTTCGTAGCGAAAGCCAACTCCACCATCAAATACCCTGAATACGATGTTCATTTGACGTTGTTCTCCATCTTTTTCCTGAAGATAAACTGCTAATTCGGTATAATGATTCCTGATAAATTGCTTTTCACCCCAAACCTGCTCCCAGGTCTCGTCAAAAGTAGAAGTGCGGCTTCCTGCAATTTCAAAGTTTCCAAGTAAGGGATTCTTGTCTTTCAGCTCAAAACCCATTGCCGAGGGCAGAACCACATCTTTCCCTTTAAACTGAACACTGTAAACGGGCTTGTCGTCAACCAGTTTAAAACTTAACTCTACGTTTTTGTCGGGCGACTTCACTACAAGCGAACCGCTTTTTCCACACGATGCCAACATAAAGGCTATTCCAACAATCAATACTAAATACTTCATTATGTAAAAATTATTTATTGGTTTGAATTCTCTATTTACAAAAGACAAAATAACATAAACCAATGAAATATATTATGACTAAAATGTTTTAGGTTGTATGCCAAATCGTTTATAGAAGCATTAACAATTATTATTTACCCTATGCCTACGCTAAAATGAAATTTTTGTGATAAATTTTTCTTCATTCACCGAAAGAAAATGGTCATTCACCTTTAAAGGGGTATAATTCATGAGTTTTGGGTGGAATTGGGTGTAACTTTTATTCAACTTTGTAGTCATAAAAGATATAAAACAAATTCATTAATCTTAAAAATAATAGTCATGAAAACACAAAAATTCAACCAAGTAGTACTAGCAGTTTTAGTAGCAGCAATGATGTTCCCGGTGAGCACACTCAATGCAAACGAAAACGAAATGCCGGTAATAACCGACAGTATTGAAATGGAATCCCGTTTAGAAATTGAACCCTGGATGGTAGATGATGAATTGTGGTCGGCACCTGCTGAAAAAGCAATCAACAAAAACGAAAAAATTGAAGTTGAAAAAATGGTAATTAAACCTTGGATGACCAACGACACACTTTGGGGTTTTGAAAAGAATGAGATTTCAAGTTTTAAAGATGAAAGCCGTGGACATGGTATTGAAATTCAAAGCTGGATGACCAACGATAAGCTTTGGAAAATGTAATTGAACATTCAAAACTTGTGGCTGAAAAAACGAAGCAGTATCTTTACTTCGTTTTCTAAAGCATACTCAAAATGGACGGCAAAAATCTCAGGATAGTTTTTATGGGCACGCCCGGTTTCGCGGTGGAAAGTTTAAAAGCCCTTGTTGAAAGTGGATGCAATGTAGTGGGGGTTATTACAGCCCCCGACAAACCCGCCGGACGGGGTCAGAAATTATCACAATCGGCCGTTAAGGAATATGCCCTCGAAAAAGGCCTCCGCGTATTACAACCCGAGAAACTCAAGTCGCCCGATTTTATTGAAGAACTTCAAAAGCTCAAAGCCGACCTTCAGGTTGTAGTTGCTTTCAGGATGCTGCCCGAAATAGTATGGGACATGCCGCCACTGGGAACGTTTAACCTGCACGCTTCGCTGTTACCACTTTACAGGGGAGCCGCCCCGCTCAACTGGGCAATTATCAACGGCGAAAGCCAATCGGGGGTAACAACCTTCAAATTACAGCACGAAATAGATACCGGCAACATTATTTATCAGGAAAAAGTGGATATTGGCCCCGACGACAACGTGGAAGTGCTCCACGATAAGCTAATGGAAACAGGTGCTGCGCTGGTAACAAAAACTGTAGATGCACTGGCCGAAGGCAAGGTTAACTTCATATCGCAAGATGAATTGATTGGCAAAGGGCACGAAACCAAACACGCACCAAAAATATTCAAAGACGACTGCAAAATTGACTGGACAAAAGATGCTCAAACCATAAAGAACCTTATACGCGGGCTTAGCCCCTACCCTGCTGCCTGGACCGAACTGAACTCGGAAAAACACAAAAACACCACGATGAAAATTTACAGGGCTGAAACCGAAAATGCAGCTTACGAAATAAAACCCGGCTCAATTTATTCCGATGGAAAAACATTCATGAAAATTGGAGCACAAAATGGCTGGGTATCGATAAAAGAACTACAACTATCGGGCAAAAAACGCATGCCGGTTGATGAGTTTTTGCGGGGTTTTCAACAAGCGGAAGAGTATAAGGCTGAGTAATATTTCATCTTGCTATTCAAGCGAAAAAGATTCATTAAGTTTTGAGATAAAACTGTCTTTTGATTCATCTGATTCGAATTGATCTTTCCCTCACAATCATGTTTAGACAAAAGATTTAAAGGACAATAAACAAATACAACTATCACTAAAACTTTGCAGGCTTTATGAATTATGGTACTATTAGTAAATATCTTTTGCAAACTCATATCTAAATATTACCGGATTATCATCAATGTTTACTTTTTGGATGAAACTCTCCCATTCGTTAATTCTTGCCTCCGAGGTTTTTTTATCATTTTTGTCCTGATTGTAGCGTTCATGCAAATAGAATGTAGTCTGAGCA
>SKHV01000127.1 GCA_007116765.1 Prolixibacteraceae bacterium
TAAGTTGAAGGGCAATATCAACCGGGCTTAAAACAGAAACCATGGTGGCCGGTCGCGATTTTTTCATCACAATTGGCGTAAACCACACATCGGATGCCCCTGCGCTGAACAGCAACGACGAGAGGTGCGTGTAGTGTTCGGGGTTCATGTCGTCGATATTGCATTCAATTACTACAGCCTCTTCGACGCTAACATCCTCAAACCCGGCATTGCTTTCCGATAGGAACAAGCGCAACACGTTTGGCACATCGGATACATCGCGCTGGCCAATGCCATAGGCGGTTTTGGAAATAGGAAGCGAAAACCCGGCTGTAAACTTATCGACCGTAGCGGCCAAAATTGCTGCCCCGGTTGGTGTTGTTGCCTCGTGCTGCACAAGCCCGGTTTTTACCGGAATTCCCTCAACTATCAATGCTGTTGCAGGTGCCGGCACGGGCATAATGCCGTGGGCACATTTCACGGTCCCTCCACCCAACTGTATGGGCGACGACATTACTTTATCGACTTTAAGGGAATCGAGGCAAATGGCAGCCCCAACAATATCGGCAATGGAGTCGAGTGCGCCAACCTCGTGAAAATGCACTTTTTGAATATCGATGTTGTGCACCTTGGCTTCAGTCACTGCTATCAGTTTGAAAATTTTTAGTGAAGTTTCTTTTACTTTGTCCGATAACGAACTGTTGTTTACCAGCTCTTCGACATGCCTTAAATGGCGGTGCTTTTCGTTATCGGGATTTTCGATTACCACCGTGGCTTTCGTTCCCGATATGCCCCTGCGGGCATCCTTCTCCACTTTCAGGCTAAAACCTTCGATGTTCAGTTTTGCCAATTCGGCTTTCAGGTAATCGGCATCAACGCCCAGATCGATCATTGCACCGAGGTTCATGTCGCCGCTAATACCTGCAAAGCAGTCGTAGTATAATGTTCTCATTGTTTTATCGATTATTTGTCGGCCAGTACCCGGTTCATTTTCCCTGATACGAGTCCTTCGGGGTCGATTTCACATTTTTCGAAACCAAGGGCTTCAATGGCCGTAATTATTTCATTTTGAATTGAGAATAGCTTCTCCATTTCTTCTTTATGCACTTCAACTTTTGCCAATGTACCGTAATGGCGAACACGTACATCGGAGAATCCAGCATTAAACAGTATCTCTTCGGCAGCCTCAACCTGCCTGAGTTTTTCGGCAGTGACCTCGTGCATGTATGGAATGCGTGAGCTGAGACAAGGGCTGGCAGGCTTGTCCCAGTTGGGAAGTTCAAAGTAACGGGCCATTTCGCGCAGCTCGTTCTTGCTAACCTTGCATTCGACCATGGGCGAAAGCACCTCGTACTTACGGGCAGCATCCATCCCGGGGCGAAAATCGCCCAGGTCGTCGAAGTTGGCACCGCTCAATACGGCAAAGCCGGGGTATTTAGCGGCAATTGCCCCAATGTCGACAAATAGATGTTCTTTACAGAAAAAACAACGGTTGGCCGGGTTCTGCACATAGCGTTCGTCTTCAATTTCCTTGGTTTTAATTACTTCAAGTTGAATATCGAATTGCCGACAAAAGTCTTTTGCCAAATCGAAATCGCGCTTTTTAAGGCTTTCGGAGTTGGAAATTACGCCAATGGCCTTGTCCCTACCCTGAAACTTGCGTGCCAGGTATAAAACCAGGGTTGAATCAATTCCACCCGAAAATGCCACGATTGAACCTTCACGGTTCTTGTACCATTGCTCTAAAGCTTCCTGTTTTTGTTGTGTTGTATTTTTAAGTATCATCATTAGTCATTGGTCATTAGTCAGTAAGTCATTATATTACTAATTGCTAATTACTAATTACCCCTGTATCGGGGTTAATCCGCCCTTGTCATGGTTAACTTACCGTGCTGCAATCCTTTGATGCTTATCAGTTGATCCGACAGCTCGGTCAGTCTGCTTGCAATTCCTTTAACAGCAACAATTTCGAGGCATTTATCGGGGGCTAGCATAAAACGCTGTGCCGACAAAATTTCATCGATATAGTTTTCCTGTATTTCAGAAATACGGTTTAGCAGTTCACGCTTGTGTGGATCGTAGAACAAGGTTATTGAACCTGCAACCGTATTGTTGCATTGCCACTTGCTCTCAACCATATTCTTATTGATTAAGTGCCTTACTGCTTGCGACCGATTCGAAAATCTGTTATCGGAAACATACTGATCAAAGGAATTGAGCAAGTCCTGTTCAATAGAAACACCAAAACGCGATACCGTCATAGTAACATCATTTTTAATTTTAGTAACACCAATCAAAGATAATATTCTTAGTATTAAAATATATAAAGCCTGATAAAATTATTGATAGAGGCGGTAAATAATATCTAGATGTTTATACGCTAAAGAAAGTGGCATAAGCAGTTTTTCTTTCCCCATTAAAACATTTACAAAATGAGATGAAAGCGCATCGTTGTCGTCGTGGCCTGTAAAATCTACCTTAAAAGTTTCTTTACGAGCCTGTCCTTTTCCTTCGTTTTCCACATCGAAAAATTCGATGGTGCTTTTATCCCAACTACAAAAAGAAAGTTTTATGCCTCCTTTTGTACCATAAATACGGGTTTCATTTTCTGCTTCCATATTGGCGTTGGATGCACGTTCCCAATAATAACTAAGACCATTGGAGAAGTTTAATCGGGCAGCAAAATGCTCTTCCACATCAAACACATCGGTGCCTGGGTCAACTTTATCGAGTCCATTAATATTGAATATCAGCTCAGAGCTTTCAAGCTGTGGAGTATCGTTTAAAATACCGAGGTGAAAAGAGAGGTCATACACGCCCCAATCGAATAATGTACCGCCCCCGGCAATTTCTTTGTTCAGGAACCATTTTGCTGTTGGGTGGTACTCAATTCCGGGTCTTGACTGGCGAGCCACGGCGTTGTGGTGGATAAAATAGACCTCTCCTAGCTTACCGGAGTCGATAATTTCTTTTACTTTCCAAAACTTTGGTTGCAAACGGGCATGACGGGCTGAACAATCGCTAATAATGAGATGCGGATTTGCTTCAGCCAAACCAAGCATTTCTTCGATGTGCTCACGTTTAATTGCGGCCGGCTTTTCGAGCAATATATGCTTTTGTGCTTTTACACACTCCTTAAACATTTCGAAGTGCATTTGTGGTGGGCTGGTAATTACAACTGCATCCACTTCGGGGTCGTTCAAAACATCGATATAATTGCCGGTTCCGTTGGGTATGTTGTGTTTTTTTTGAAATGAATCGAGTTTTGAAATATCGTTACGTGCAACCCACTTTATATTTACCTGCTTGGTCTTTTGTAAGCCTTCAATATGTTTTTCAGCTATCATTCCGGCACCAATTATACCGAATGTAATTTCATTGTTCATTTTAATATAAGTAAAAAAGTTAGTTTGCTAATGTATGTGAATACCCAAGTAAAAACAAGTCATTTCCATGGCAACATTAATCTGAATCCAAGATACTCATTTGCAGAATTCTGATTAAACCTGTTGCGGTTGCTTACCCGGCAAAATACCGCATTGTTGCTCCAACTTCCTCCCCTCACCACTCTATCGTTTGAGCCACTACTATTCACGGGGTTATTGCTTCTATTATTCGAACGGTAAAAGGTACTGCTGTAATTGTCGAAACACCACTCCCATACATTTCCACTCATATCGTAAATGCCAAGTTCATTTGGAAGTTTACGTCCAACAGGCCAAGCCTTTCCGCGCGAATTATCTACAAACCACCCGATATACTGCATGTAGTCGGCACCTGAATATCGATGCAAATACTCATAATCATTTTGCTCATATCCTAAATATCTTTTGGGGGCGTATCGTCCACCCCTTGCGGCATATTCCCATTCGGCTTCGGAGGGTAAGCGCCCACCGGCTGTATTACAAAAACGCTGAGCACCAACCCAGGTAACATTCACAACAGGATAATCGTCGTAACCATTTAAAACCCAAAAATCACCTGATATTGAATCTCTTCTAATTTTTGTAAGAGGATGATTAAGATTGATGAATTTGTGCCCATTCACTTCCCCAATGCTATCGCAATTCATATCGTTCAGAAATACGGCAAACATGTGGTTGGTAATTTCATGCTTGCTCAATAAATAATTCGAAACGCGAATATTATAGGCAGGCCTTTCATCTTCATCGTAATCGTTGCTGCCAATTTTGAAAGTTCCACCTACAACCTTAACCATTTCAACAAAAACATTAATTTCTTCGGGGTAAAAACGTTTGAAAGTAATTTCATCGTTGTAAATAAACTGCTTGGTCATTGAAACAGTATCCACAAAGGTATTACACATCACATCGAATTCCATAGGAGGCACAATATCCTTGGGGTCAATATATCTCACATAAACTGTATCGAAGAGCAAAACAAGGGTGGAGTCGCGAAATATATTTTCCATTCCCCCTATATAGGGTATAGAATCGCCGGTTTTCCATGGCACATCGAGCAATAAAGCATCAATCACATTTTCGGCGTCGTACAAATCACGTAAAGTATCTTCAAAAATTTCAACCTTTGAATAAAGCTCCTTTTCAACAATTAAAATCGTGTCAGCAGTATTGTTTAGCGGAGAATAAAGAGAATCAGAAACATTCATTGTATCTTCATCAATGATTAAGTTTTCATAATATTTTTGGGGCTTAAGCGGGAATAATACATCCACAAAATCTCTTGTAAAAAGATATTCACGTGCAACTAAAAATGTATCGTACACGGGAGGTTTTGCATTCAACAATTCAATGGGTATTGCCAATTCAGCGTATTGCAGATAAAAATTGTCCTCAATTACAATTGTATCATTTACATATAAAAATTCATCAATTAAGTTTGATCGAATTAAAGCCAGCGTATCCACATCCTCAGGTGAAAATTTTGGAACCGATGGCCGCGATTGTTGCATTTGATTAAAAACAGGCTTGTAGTGCCGTTCGGTGGGTACTTCGGGTGTTTTGCATTGCCACAATAAAAAAACAATGAACAATACTTTACAAAAACGAAAAATATAGGGCATAATTGCGAGTTGGTTTTGCACAAAACTAAAATGTGAAATAATTTTTGTGAATCATTTTATATCTTTGAACTTCTATTCAAAAATAAAAAATATAATGAGTAATTTACCATCAATCGAAGGAAAATCAATAGTTGAAGCATTAAGTGAAATATGCAGGTTACATCCCGGCAAAGTAGTTTTCACCACGAGTTTTGGATATGAAGACCAGGTTGTTACTGACATTATTTGCACAAACCATTTGCCTGTTGAAATAGTCACCCTTGACACAGGCCGCTTGTTTGAAGAATCATACAAAGTTTTTAATCGCACCCTCGAGAAATACAAAATCGACATAAAAACCTACCATCCTTCGGGCGAGGCAGTCGGAAAAATGCTTTCAGAAAAAGGGCCGTTAAGTTTCTACGAGTCGGTTGAAAATCGCAAAGAGTGCTGCTACATTCGCAAAGTTGTACCTTTAAAAGAAGCACTTGATGGACACGAGGTATGGATTACCGGTTTGCGATCGGAACAAAGTGCCAACCGTGAAAAAATGAATGCAATAGAATGGGATGAGGGCTTCGGCATGATTAAATATAATCCTCTACACGACTGGACGCTCGACGATGTTAAAACCCACATTAAAGAAAACAAAGTACCCTACAACGTGCTGCACGACCGCGGCTTTGTAAGCATAGGCTGCGCACCATGTACGCGTGCCATAGAATCCGGCGAAGATTTCAGAGCCGGCCGTTGGTGGTGGGAGAACAATTCGAAAAAAGAATGCGGATTGCATACCCACGGGAAATAGAAAAGCCCCTAAATAAAGAAAGTACTGATTGATTTGTAGTAATAAACCTTATCA
>SKHV01000303.1 GCA_007116765.1 Prolixibacteraceae bacterium
TTAACTGAGCTCTTACCTTATCCTGATCGACAGTTTGACGAATTAAATAGGTTTGTCCAATTGTAAATACGTTAGAAAGGAAGTAGTAATAGCTCAATCCTGATGCGTATGAGTTAAGAATAAACATGAAAATTACTGGCATAAAATACATCATGTATTTCATTCCGGGCATTGCACTGGTATCTTGTGTTTGTCCTTGAAGGCGTGTTTGGAAAACAGTAGTAATTGTCATGAGTAAAGTAAACAAACTTACGTGGCTACCATAACCAAAAGGCACTGTAAAGGGTAAATTAATAATTGAATCGTAAGTAGAAAGGTCGGTTGCCCAAAGGAAGCTTTCCTGGCGTAGCTCAATTGAACCCGGGAAGAAAAAGAACATTGCAATTAAAACAGGCATTTGGAATAGCATAGGCAAACAACCTCCCATGGGGTTCACTCCTACTTTTTTATACAAAGCCATAGTAGCCTGTTGTTTTTCCATTGCTTTGTCGGCAGGAAACTTCTTGCTTATTTCATCAATTTCGGGCTTAAGTGCCTTCATTTTAGCCTGCGACACATACGATTTGTAGGTAAACGGGAAAACAATTACACGTATCAATATAGTTAGAATTAGAATTATTATTCCGAAATTATCAATATGCCTACGTAAGAAATTGAATACTGGAATAATCAAGTAACGGTTCACTTCGCGCACAACCGGCCAGCCCAGATTAATGAGTTTTTCGAGTCCCAAATCGTATTCGCGCAATGTTTGGTAGTGATTAGGCCCAAAATAAAACGACATGCCGTAATTATTTTCGCCACGAGGGTCGAAAGCGAGACCAATGTCTGAGCTGAATGACGCCAGATAATCACCCTCTTCGTCTAATCTTTCGGAGGCAACAATTGCATTTTCGAAAGCTTCGTTGGCGATAATGGCAGTTGAGAAAAATAACTGCTTATACCCAATCCATTTAACCGGAGTGTTTAAGTTTTCTGAATCGCTTTTAGTAAGGCTGAGATTATCGATGTCGTTATTTCTGAAACTATAATACATTGTGGTATAACGGTCTTCGCCAAATTTTGAAGCTCGTTCCTGACGGGGAATATCGAAATTGAAATTAAGGCTAAGATAACCGGTGTTGGTTCTAATCAAATCCTGCATACCATTCATCCTGATTTGATGATCGACAGAATACGAATTGTGTGTTATGGTATATACATGATCGATATAGCGGTTATTGCCGGCATCAAGGCGCAATACAATTTCCTGCGATCCACCGGGGTTTTCCTCATTAAAGTTAATGCGTCCTTCGCGTCCGCGTGGAACTTCGGGGCCACTAACCTGAATGTGTTTATCGCGCGTTAATGGTTTAAAATATAGCTCGTCGGATTGAATTGAACGGTTTTGAGCAAAGAACGACAAGTTGTGTACCGAGCTTTCACCTTCAATAAGAAATAAATCGGTAGAATCGTGTCGTTTATAATTTTTAAGTTCAACGGAGTACACACGTCCACCTTTAGTAGAGAGGGTCAACCTCATTAAATTATTCTCTAGTACAATAAACTCTTCTTCACCGCTTGCCGAAATACTAAAATCGCCGTAGAGGTTTTTCAAATCGTCGCTTGACGTTTCATCATCGATTCCGTTAGCAGCTTGTGAGGCAGTTATCTGATTACTGTTAAGTTCCTGCTCGTATCGTTCTTGTTCACGTGCAATTTCACGCTGAGCCAATTCAATGGAGTCGCGCCGCTGCTTAGTTGCTTCTATTTGTTCCTGCGAAGGTTTGTTAATGTAGCTAAATAGTATGAGTACTGCAAAAATCAGTACTAAACCTATTGTTGTGTTTCTGTCCATCTATTCCTGTTTAAAATATTCTGAAATACTATTTTCTTCACTAGTTATATACATGCCTGAATAAAGGCCGCAAAAAGCGGACTTGGCTTCAATACTGTACTACTGTACTCGGGGTGGTATTGTACCCCTACAAACCATTTGTGGTTTTCAAGTTCAACAGCTTCAACCAGTCCGGTTTCGGGATTAATTCCCACGGGTTTCATTCCGGCATTTTCAAAGTCCTTGATATATTTATCGTTAAATTCATAACGATGTCTGTGCCGTTCCTTAATTGTTTCTTTTTTGTAAGCCTTGTACAAATGCGTACCTTTTTTGATTTTACATACAAATGCACCAAGCCTCATTGTTCCACCCATATTGGTAATACCCTTTTGTTCTTCCATAAGATCAATTACCGGATACTGAGTTACCTCGTTCATTTCGGTTGAATCGGCACCCTGATAGTTCAGAACATTGCGGGCAAATTCAACTACAGCAATTTGCATTCCCAAGCAAATTCCGAGGAATGGGATGTCTTTCTCTCTAGCAAAACGTGCAGCTTCAATTTTCCCTTTTATTCCACGATGACCAAAACCAGGAGCGATTAAGATACCGTTAAGGCCTTCGAGCATTTGGGATGCATTGCGGTGTGTAATTTCCTCAGAATGAATAAACTTAAGTTCAACCGCACATTCGTTAACTGCGCCTGCATGCACAAACGACTCAACAATTGATTTGTAAGCATCGGGCAATTCAACGTATTTCCCCACTAAACCTATAGATATTTTGTGTTTCGGATTTTTATACTTATTCAAAAAGCTTTTCCAGGCATTAAGTTCTGGCTCAGCACCTACAGGTATTCCAAATTTTTTAAGTACGGTTACATCGAGCTTTTCCTCTTTCATTTTAAGAGGCACCTCGTAAATTGTAGGCACATCAATTGATTGTACCACCGCTTCAACATCTACATTACAAAACAGTGCTACTTTTTTGCGTATGGCTTCGTTTAATTCGTGTTCGGTACGCAGCACAAGTATATCGGGTTGAACACCGTTTTCGAGCAGCGATTTAACCGAGTGCTGAGTGGGTTTTGTTTTCAACTCGCCCGAAGCATTGAGAAAAGGCACCAGAGTAAGATGAATCACCATAGCCTGTTTTCCCAGTTCCCATTTCAGCTGCCTCACTGCTTCGATATAGGGCAGAGATTCCATGTCGCCCACGGTGCCACCAATTTCGGTAAGCACAAAATCGTAACGACCTTTACGCCCAAGAAGTTTGATATTTCGTTTTATTTCGTCGGTAATATGAGGGATAATTTGTACAGTTTTCCCCAAATAATCGCCTTTGCGTTCCTTGTTAATTACCGATTGGTAGATGCGCCCGGTGGTTACATTGTTGGCTTGCGATGTGGGTTTGTTTAAAAAACGTTCGTAATGCCCTAAGTCAAGGTCGGTTTCAGCACCATCGTCGGTTACGTAACACTCGCCATGTTCGTATGGGTTGAGTGTGCCGGGATCGACGTTAAGATATGGATCGAGCTTTTGGATGGTAACTGAAAAGCCTCTGGCCTGCAAAAGCTTTGCCAGCGATGCAATAAGAATGCCCTTCCCCAATGAAGAAGTCACTCCGCCTGTAACAAATATATACTTAGTTGACAAAAGATTATTTTTTAAAGTTTGATTTTCAAAAAACGCAAAGATAATTATAAAATGAATGAAACTAAAACAAAAAGTGGTGATTAAAAAAGGCCTGAATGTATTTTCCAGGCCTTTTGAAAATTTTATTCTTCGTTGTTTTCAGCTTCGTCAATTATTCTAATCTTATCTTTAAGGTATTCAATTTGCTCTTCGTTGTTTGCAATTTTCCGCTCTACGTCTTTGATTAAGCTCTCTGCATTTTTGGAATTAGAGAAAAAGCCCACGTTGTTTTTAAGTGTAGTTAAATCGCTTTCGAGCTGTTTTAGTTTCGACACAAATTTATCGCGTTCGGCATAAACTTTGTTTTGTCCGCGAGACGATGATTTCATGTCGGTAACCTTGCTTCGGTATTTTAGCAAGTTGCGATCTTTGTCATCAACTCGCAATTTGTCGAATTGAGCATCAATTGCATCGCGGAAATTTTTCTGCACTTCGTTTTTATTGGCAATGGGCACATGTCCAATGTCAGTCCAACGACGCTGAAAGTCTCTTAGTTTTTCAAAGTCGGCTTTATCATCGCCCGTGAGGGTAAATTGCTTAACCTGTTCAATCAATTCATTTTTCAGTGTTAGATTTTCGACCTGAGTTTCGTCAATTGTACTGAAAAATTTCGATTTATTGTCGAAGAAGAAATCGCAGGCGGCTCTGAATCGTTTCCACACATTGTCGGAATGCTTACGAGGTACGGGTCCAATTTCCTTCCAACGCTTTTGAATTGCTATAAACTCATCGGTTGTTTTTTTCCAGTCGTTACTATCTTTGAGCGCCTCGGCCTGTACACACAAGTCGATTTTTATCTGAAGGTTGTTTGTCTGAACTTCTTTATGCTTTGAATAGAACTCGCGTTTTTTGTCAAAAAATGCATCGCACAAATTCCTGAAGCGCTCGTAGATTGCGGTATTGTCTTTTTTAGGTGCAAACCCAATTGTTCTCCAATATTTTTGAATCTCGATTATATCTTTCGATTTTGCTTCCCACTCTTTATGCGACTGAATATTAAGCGCAGTAAGTTCTTCTACCTTTTCGCAAAGAGCTGTTTTTGCTTCGAGGTTTTTCTTTTGAAGTTTTTTGCGGTTTTCGAAGAAGTCCTGATGTTTTTTGTTGATTGTTGTAGTTGCGGATTTAAAACGCTCCCATAACTCTTCTTTTTTATCGTGCGGCACAGGACCAATTTCACGCCAAACATCGTGCAATTTCTGCAGCATGTTGAATGCTTTGAGCACTGATGGCTCAAGCAACAAGGCTTCGGCTTTCTCACAAAGATTGATCTTTTCTTCGAGGTTTTTCTTTAAGTCGAGATCACGTAATTCTTTGTTAATTTTTATATAGTCGTAGAAATTTTCAACATGATGATGGTAGTTCTCCCACAAGTCTTTCATGCTTGATTGGGGTACAAGCCCTGCTTCGCGCCATTTCTGTTGAAGTTCTTTAAATTCCTGAAAAGTCTTATTGATAGATTCTTCCCTGTTCACAAGGCCTTTTATCTCTTCAATAATTTCGTATTTTATTCTGAGATTTTCATCTTTCTCTGCCTCAAGTTCCTTGTTATGTTGAATTTTAAATTGACGGTATTCAGTGAGCAGGTTTTTTAAATCTTTTTCGTAAGGATTAGGTTCTGGTTTGAACTCCTCTTCGTAGCCGCCTGCTTCAATAAATGCTTTTTTATCTTGTTGCACTTTGGCTTTTTGCTGTTTGTAAAAGCTAACCTTTATGGCATCGACTTTATGCTGAATTTCATGAAATTTCTTGGTTTCGAGTAAGTCTCTGAATTCATTAATAAGGTCAACCTCTGAGAGTTTTGATAAGTCTTTTTCAGTTTCTTCGGTTTTGCTTTCTTCAGGTTTTACCTTAACTTCAGTCTCCTCGGCTACTTTTTCCTCAGTTTCTGCTTCTTCAGCAACTAATTCCTCCGCTGCAGGTTCTTTCGTAACTGATTCTTCAGTTACAATTTCAACAGGTATTTCAGCCTCGGGTATTTCTTCTTTTTCGACTTCGGGAGCTAGCTCATCAGGTTTAGTGTCGTTTTTTACTTCATCCGTCTTTTCGGGAGCTTCAACTGTTGTGTTTTCTTCAACAGTTTCCTGAGATTCTTTTTCTAAATTAGATTCAGTTGATTCTACTGAATTTTTCACCTCGTCCTGAGGTTCTGAGTACATTTTGTCTTTAGGTTCCATTTCAAATATATATTTGTAATCTATTTTGAGCTTAAAATCTAGATATTAATGAGTTACAAAGTACGAATATATTGATTTATTTAAAAAATAAAAACAATTCAATAGTTTTTAACTTTTAGATTCAATCTGTGTTCAGTCAGTATTTTATAAGCCTGCCGACAAAGAAATAAAAAAA
>SKHV01000111.1 GCA_007116765.1 Prolixibacteraceae bacterium
GTGGTCATCGTCGTGCCCATCGAGCCCGTGTCGGTTTTTCCTTATTATCAGTTCAGGAGTGGCAATGCCTTTACTGTAAGCTTCTTCCAGTTTTAATGTATAGGGAAAAACTGAGCTTTCTTCGTCTTGCAAATGACGTTTCAACTCATTTTTATATTCTTCAAAAAAATTGGCAATCAAGGTATTGTTGGCCTTGCTCTCCTCGTCGCTATACTGAAGGAAACGGCTTACAATATCTTCTATTTCAGGTAATTTTGTATTCAGATAGTAGTCATGAGTTTTTTTTAAATAGCCCACAATAAGCGAGGGCGGGTACTCTCCAAACTGACTTTGTGAGAAGTAATCTGCATTGTGGTACGAATTTACTATTTCGAGGAAGAAAGTAGTATCAATATTAAATTCCTCACACGCCTCGCTTATTGTTTTGTTACCAAACCCGGGTTCAATGCCAAAACGGCTGATTATGGGTAGCAACTGGTAGTTAATGTGAACTACATCGGCCAGTTGCATATTGGTAGTTATGGGCAAATTTTTCATCTGTTAACGGAATAAATTACCTATTTTTACCCCAAAGATAATCATTCTTGGGCTGCTTGGTCCATAAAGATAACCTGCATCGCGGTAAACTCCACGGTCTAATTGTTTCTGGTTTTGGTTGAATAAGTTCTGCACGCCCAGACTAAGCTCCATTTTTGTTTGTCCGGGCAGGGGCACAATGTATGCAGCCCTTGCTCCAATATGCAGAAATCGTTCCGATTCTTCGAGCCTTTCACCGGTAATTACATCGCCACGATTAATCGCTGCAAGCTCATCGGGGTCATTGGTGTCGGGGTCGAGGCCAAAGTGAGGTATCAGCATTTTGCCCGTATAGGTAGCAGTGGCTGAGAACGTGGTACGTCGGATGCCTGTATATTCAAGGGCTGCATAGCCATAATGATTGGGTGTACGCACAAATTCCGATATTACGCTTTCTTCGTCTTCGCCCCATGCCTGTGGGGTTTCAAACTGTGAGCGCTGATAAGTATATCCTATCTGACTGTTGAAGTTGCGACTAAAAACAGTATTCCATTCAATATTCACACCCATAACACGAGCTCCTTCTTTGGCGTTGATGCGGAGGTATTCGTAAGTACCCTCGTCGTCAATTGCATTGTACTCGTTCGAAAAAGGGTCAATCAACTGTGTGAAAAATCCTTCGGCAAGTATTTCGCTGGCCATGTTCCCTATTTTGAAATTGCTATTTACCGATGAAGTGATACTGTGCGAGGTTTCCTGCTTCAAGTCGGGTGAATTACGGTGAAGAATGCGGCGTGCCCCCGAGGCTTCAATGTGGAGGTCTTCGTCGAAAATTTGTGGAGCCCTGTAGCCCTTAGCGTAACTGGCTCTTATGCCAGTTGAAGGTGTAATTTGGTAAAGTAAGTTGGCACGTGGTGCCAATACATTACCGCTTAACCCTTTGTTATCGCTACCTGTGCGTTCGCCATGGTCGTTTATTTGATAATGATCATACCTCAAACCAATCGATAATTTAGCCGCGCCTATTTTCCAGTCGTTTTGAAAAAACGAACCAAGTGTGTTTACATACTGGTTGGTAATAGTTTGGTTTTGTTCGCCTTCGGCACCAAGTTTTATATCGGTGAGCGAGTTATAATTGTTGTCGATGCCCATTACCAGCGAAGCCGGGGCAAAAAGTAAGCGCTTAAAATTCAGGGCGTATTGAGCCCCGGTTGATGTTGAAATATCGTTGGTGCGCCCATAAGCACTTAAATCTTGTTCGGCACCGTAGTAGCTGTCGCGCCCCACGGTTTGCATCGAAGCATACAAGGTTAGTTTATTGTAGCTGTTGACATGGGTAAATAAATCGTAAGAAAGCGATGCACCGTTAATCAGGTGGTCAACCTGTTCGGTAATGTCCGACTCGTGAGGCAGGTATTCAAAGAGGTTACCGCCCCGGCGGAATTCGTTAATGCGGTAGTAATCGAGCGAGAGTTTGCTACGGTCGCTCGTTTTTAGGAATGCATTGAAGCCCAATGTGGTGTTGTCGATTAGTACCAGCTCCGAAAATCCATCGTTATTCAAATCGAATGGGTCACGATCGCGGGTCATTCCGTATATGAACAAGCCGCTTTTCATATCGGGGTCGACAACCGAAGCATTGAGGTTTAAAATACGGTCGAGCGAAAGCGTTAGGTTCTTTCTGTTTCCTGAGCCTATGCTACCTAATGAGCTGCCAAACTCAAAACCGTTTACAGAAGGCTCTTTGGTAATGATATTCACTGTTCCGGCAATTGCATTTCCGCCATAAAGAGCAGAGCCGCCGCCGCGCACTATTTCCACGCGGTCAACCATACTGGCCGGAATAAGCTCCAGACCGTAAACTCCGGCAAGGCCGCTAAACACAGGCCGGCTGTTAATCAGCACCTGCGAATAGGGGCCTTCAAGGCCGTTCATGCGCAATTGGTTGAAACCGCAATTCTGGCAGTTATTTTCCATGCGCAGTCCGGGAGTGAACTCAAGCCCGTCGGCAACTGAAATCGATTGTGTTTTTTCAAATAACCTGCCGTTCAACGAACTGATAATCATAGGTGCTTCGGCACGGTTCATTTGATTGCGGTCGGCGGTAACCACTACGCTTTCAATGTTCAATGCATCTTCATCGATGTAGAGTAAAAGCTCTGCCAATTCGTTTTCAGCCAACGATAGTTGTACTTCTCTGGTTCGATAGCCTATTCCGCGTGCAATAATTGTTTGTGCCCCGGCAGGTATATTGTTTAATTTGAATTCACCTTTATTGTTTGTAGTGGTTCCAATGGTTGTTCCTTTTACAATAATATTTACATAAGGGATTTCTTCTCCATTACTTGTTACTATTCCTGCAATGTTTGCCCTTGGCGATATGTTGCTTTCTGAAGCAACCGTTAACATCCATATTAGCAATGCAAGAGCAAATAAAATTACTCGTTTCATAAAAATAATTGTGTAAAACTGGTTAAATGGTTTTTAAAAAAGCAGTTGTTGTTTTTTATGAAACAGGAGGCGCCCTGCCGGTTAATGCGGAAGAAATGGTTTTGCAGTAAATGCGTTCAATTATGGGGAAGGATTTAACGTTAAGTTGCACTTTCTCTGCTTGAGTTATGGCTTGAAATGAGAAAAAGAGCAAAGAAACATTATCGATATTATATAGCTCGGTCAAGGTATGCTTATGCGATGCAAGCGGGGTTTCGTCGGCCGATTTCTGGTAAGGGTGAGCATGGATTACAATTGATTCATCGTTGAGTTGGTGGGTATGCAAAAACACCACGTTGTTGAAATTTATCCAACTCACGAGGCCAATCATAACCGCCGTGAATAAATTTTTAGTGATATGTGATTTTTGGTAAATCATTCAGGGGCAAAAGTAATATTACTTCCTCTTCTCACAATCATCATTTGTTGGTATTTTCACAAATGGAGTTAAAATTATTTTTTAATTTAGTCGCATTAAATAAACAGCAGCTTTTATGAAAAAACTAAGTCTGGTAATATGTGTGTATAACGAAGAAGAAAACGTGTTGCCTTTGGCCGGACAGATACAGGATGCTTTAAAAAATTACGATTTTGAAGCCATTTTTGTTGACGATGGTTCTAGCGACAAAACCAGAGAACAAATACGCCAAATAAACGATCCGCGCTTTATTTTGGTTGAGCTCAGGAAAAATTACGGACAAAGCTCAGCACTACAGGCCGGTATTGATGCCGCACAGGGCGAATACATTGTTACACTCGATGGCGACCTGCAAAACGACCCCAACGACATACCCCTGATGCTCGAAAAATCGGAAAAGGACGATTTTGACGTGGTGGCCGGGATAAGAGAAAACAGGCAGGACGGTATGTTTTTCAGGAAAATACCAAGCAAAATTGCCAATTCGGTTATCCGAAAAACCACCAATGTAAAAATTAAAGATTACGGCTGTACCCTGAAACTATTCCGGAACGATATTGCCAAGAACATAAAGATTTATGGCGAACTGCACCGTTTCATACCTGTGTTGGTAGCCCTCGAAGGCGGTTCAATTACTCAAATGAACGTGAAACACCATGCCCGCATATTTGGAAAATCGAAATACGGCTTGAACCGCACCATGAAAGTGGTGAGTGATTTGCTGGTCATGCTTTTTCTGAAAAAATACCTACAAAAGCCCATGCACCTTTTTGGCGGACTGGGAGGGATAATCATTTTTGTAGGTGTCCTCATTAATATCTACCTGTTGGTACTGAAAATTGGCGGTCACGACATTTGGGGAAAACCCCTGCTGCTTGTGGGTGTAATGTTCCTCATAGCCGGGCTGCAGCTTATTACCTTCGGGTTGCTTGCCGAGGTAATGATGCGCACCTATTTCGAATCGCAAAACAAAAAGCCATACCGAGTACGGAAAATTGAAAAGGTAGGATAGTTGGAATCAGGAAGGTAATTTGTGTGAAATCCTTAAATTTTTTTTGTCTTATTCAGAAATATCGGGATATGTTTCGTGCCAGGCATTCCACCCTCCCTGCATTGATTTGACATTTGTATATCCCAGTTGCATGAGTGCTTTTGCCGACAATGCCCCACGACCACCGGTACTACAATAAACAAAAATGGGATCGGTTTTTTGTGGCGCTTTCCTCCCGGAAGCTTGCCAGATTTCATCCGTATTTATTCTAAATTCAAGCAATCCTCGCGGAATGTTTACAGCTCCGGGAACAGCACCTGAGCGGTTTTCTTCCAGGGTGCGTACATCAATAATATAAATACCATCGCGGGTATATATGTTTTTGAAATCAGGAACGGTAATTTCGCTAACCAGATCTTTGGCTGCAGCCACCATTTGTTCTGTGTTATTGTAAACTATGGTGCTGTTTTTTTGCTCGTTTTCAGATGTACACGAGAAAAACATAAACAGCAGGAGCATAATTGCTCCTAGTTGGGTCGATATTTTAAAATAATTTGCTTTCATTCTTATTAAACAAAAAATCAGCGTTTATGGTTCATTACTCATAACCTAAGACATAAAATTATGCAAGTAAGCGTGTTTGTATATCTATTACATCATCTAAAAAATCCTCCTTCTGAATGGATAATTTGTCCACTAATCCAATCGGCTTTCTCACTTGCTAAAAATGCAATCAAGTTGGCTGCATCCTGTGGTTCACCATATCTGCCTTTTGGACACATATGAATGTATTTGTTATAGGTTTCTTTATCCATCCAACCAGTATCAGTAATTCCAGGATTTACAGTATTAATTGTTATGTGCTTAAATCCGATTTCGTACTGAATCATACGTGTAAACGATTCGATTGCTGCTTTTGTGACTGCATATGCTATTTCCTTTCCCATAGCACCCAGACTCTGACCCGTTGTCAGATTTATTATCCTACCGTATTTTTTTAATTTAAATCGCCTGATGAACTCTAAAGATAATAGTATCGTGCCCCGTTGATTTACAAAATAATGATTGTCCATTTCATCAGAAGTCAAACTATCTATATCTGTTTGAGTACTATAAGCGGCATTGTTAACCAAAATAGACGGATTTCCCATTAGCTTCTCAACTTGATTGAATAATATTTCTACAGAATCGGTTTTACTTAAATCAAGTTCAATTTTTACGCATTTAACACCAAAGGATGCTATTTCCTTTTGGATCAAATCCGGCTCATTATCATCAACCCCCCAAGGCATAGTTCTATCATAATCACGGAAATAAGTGAAAAAAATATCATTCCCTTGTTTGGCTAGTTCAGTACAAATCGCTTTCCCAATTCCTTTCGAACGAGTAACTCCAGTAACGATAGCTATTCTATTTTGCACCATATCTTTAATTGGTAATGAATTAA
>SKHV01000201.1 GCA_007116765.1 Prolixibacteraceae bacterium
AGTATTCCTTTAGGAAAAAGCATTACCACCACTCCCGCATTCACCAACGGACGTATGTATGTGCGTGGAAACGATGTGTTGTATTGTATAGGGGAATAAGCTAATTTTAAACAAAACAGACAATCATGGATATAACAGAAAAAATAAATGAATTGATTAAACGGATTTCAACACTTGACGATCGCAGATTTGAAAAGATTTACAATGAAATGATTGATATTTTGCAAAATAGAAAACCATATCAGTTAACTAACGAAGAAAGTTTTGCCATCGATCAAGCATTGGAAAACAATGAGTCTGAGAGGAAGCTATCAAAACAACAAATTATTGCAGAGTCACGTGCAAAATATCCAAATTTGATATTCAAATGAGAGTTGTTTATTGGAACATATTTCTATAAAACAAATGATGACAACACTGTTGAATTACTTCGTTTTTGGAATAATTATCAGGATAAAAGAAAAATAAACTTTTAGCTAAGGTTTATCGAATGTACAGGATTGTTTCCAACTGCCTTCAGTTGCTTTCCTTAAAACAAGAATAATATGTCAATAGACTTTAATCATATCGACCAAATAATTGCCGAAAAGGGAACAGCACGCAATGCGCTTATCCCCATACTGCAAGCCATTCAGAACGAATACAATTACCTGCCCGAAGAAGCCATGCGCTACGTTTGCGAAAAAACCGACATCACCCCGGCACAGCTTACCGGTGTAGCGGGGTTTTACCACCAATTCCGCATGGAGCCGGCCGGCGAGCACATTGTGAAAGTGTGCGTGGGTACAGCCTGCCATGTGAAAGGTGCAGGCAGAGTTTACGATGCATTCAAGCGCGAATTGAAAATCGATAAGGATAAAAGCACCGATAAAAGCGGCCAATACACGGTTTCTGAAGTGAGCTGCCTGGGTTGCTGTACGCTGGCGCCGGTGGTTCAAATCGACGATATTACATACGGGCACGTACAGCCCGACCAGATTAACCAAGTATTGAACGATTTCGAAATACAAAGCAAACGAAAAAGCAAAAGCCGTTTCCGGAAACCAACGGGCGAAGAAATAAAGGGAGAAATACGCATAGGTCTGGGTTCGTGCTGCGTAGCCAGTGGTAGTGGCGAAATTCAAAAGGCCGTTGAAGAAGCAGTATCGGGACGTAACGTGAACGTGAAGCTTAAGCCTGTGGGCTGTGTAGGCATGTGCCACCAGGTTCCACTGGTTGAAATTGTGCCGCTTTCGAAAGAACCCATACTTTATTCAAAAGTAAAAGCCGAAGATGTTCAGGGCATTATCGATACTCACTTTAAACCCGATGGTTTTCTAAAAAAACTGGAAATGAAAGTAGGCAATTTAATCGACAGCCTGCAAACCGACGAGCATTGGGAAGGTGTTGAGCGCTATGCCCTCGATGTGCGCGACAAACCTGTTTCGCAATTCCTAGGCAAACAAATACCCATAGCCACCGAAAACCGGGGCGACATAAACCCGCTCGATTTTGATGAATACGTGAAACTGGGCGGTTTCGAAGCCTACAATAAAACCCGTGCTATGAAACCTGCCGAAGTTATTGATCTGGTTTCCAATAGCGGGTTGAAAGGCCGTGGCGGCGGTGGTTTCCCAACCGGGTTAAAATGGAAAGCCGTTGTTGCACAAAAATCTGATATAAAATACCTCATTTGCAACGGCGACGAAGGCGACCCCGGAGCGTTTATGGATCGCATGTTGCTCGAATCGTACCCCTACCGGGTAATAGAAGGCATGATGATTGGTGCTTATGCCGTGGAAGCTTCACATTGTTATTTCTATATAAGGGCAGAATACCCGCTGGCAGTGAAGCGCATACGCGAAGCCCTGCAAATATGTAAAGAAAAAGGCATTGTGGGCAAGGACAGCCCCCTGCATATTGAAATGGAAATATACGAAGGCGCCGGAGCCTTTGTTTGTGGCGAAGAAACTGCCCTTATCAAATCTATCGAGGGCGAACGCGGCTTCCCGAAAGCACGCCCGCCATTCCCCGCCCAAAAAGGATTATGGGGAAAGCCAACGTTGGTAAATAATACCGAAACATGGGCCATGTTGCCATTTATTTTGAAGCACGGTGCCGAAAGGTTCAGGGCCATAGGCAGCGAAAACAGCAAAGGCACTAAGGTTTTCTCACTTGCCGGGAAAATTGCACGCGGCGGGCTAATTGAAGTGCCCATGGGCATTACCATGCGCGAAATTGTTGAAGTAATTGGCGGTGGAGTGGCCAATGGCAAAAAGCTTAAAGCTGTGCAAATTGGAGGTCCATCGGGTGGTTGTATACCGCACTGGCTGGCCGATACCCCGGTCGATTTTGCATCGCTGGCCAAACTGGGGGCCATGATGGGCTCGGGCGGATTGGTAGTGCTCGACGAAACCGACTGCATGGTGGATATTGCCCGCTATTTCCTTTCGTTCACGCAAGAGGAATCGTGTGGAAAATGCACATTCTGCCGGGTGGGCACCAAGCGCATGCTCGACATTATGGAGAAAATCACTCAAGGAAAAGGAAAAACCGAAGACCTTGCCGAACTGGAAAAAATTGCCGAATGGACGGTAAAAGGCAGCCTTTGTAATTTGGGAAAAACTGCGCCCAATCCCATACTCACCACCCTGCGTTATTTCCGCGACGAGTACGAAGCGCACATTAAGGGCGTGTGCCCTACTGGCGGCTGCAAAGCCATGGTAAAATATACCGTGAACGACAAGTGCATTGGCTGTACGCTATGTGCACAAAAGTGCCCGGTAAAGGCCATACCGTTTGCCCCGCACGAGAAACATGAAATTGATCAGGAGTTGTGCATAAAATGCGACAGCTGCGTGCAGGTTTGCCCGTATGAGGCCATTGATGTGAAGTAGTATTTAGCAATAGCGGGGCGACCTTACCCGTGTGCCCATAAAAGCAAAATTGTAATTAAGAAAAATTTCGTGCGATCCGCTATTGATCCCTTTCAGGCGCAAGTTGTTTATGCTGTTCGAGTAACCTAATTCATGCCCGGATTTTCGGGGAAATTTTGCCATAAGCGATACTTACCGCCTTGCTTTAGCACCATTTCCTTCCATAATTTTACGTTGCTTTTGAATACCATCTCGGGACTGATATCGCCCACTAACCACGAGTCTTCGTTCAGTTCTTCTTTCAACTGGTCTTTATCCCAGCCCGAATAACCCAAAAAGAACCTGATTTGATTTTTACCGGCAACACCAGTATTTACGATGGTTTTCAGATGTTCAAAGTCGCCACCCCAGAATAAATCATTGCTTACTTTTATGCTTCCGGGTATTAAATCGCCTAAACTATGAACATAATAAAGTGTATCGATACTCACTGGACCTCCAAGGTAAATTGATCCTTTGTAACCGGGAAATTCTTCATAAAATTCATCTACGGGAAAATCGACCGGCTTATTCAAAATGAACCCAACCGAACCTTCGTTGTTATGCTCGGTAAGCAGTACAATGGAACGGTTAAAATAGCTTCCCGGCAAAAAAGGTTCGGCAATTAAGACTTTCCCCTTTCGCGGTTTCACATTATTGGTTTCTATTTTAAACAAGTTGTGATTCATTATCATTGTATTACAAGTAAGCAATATATAAAAAACTTGTTATAAAACAAATTCATTTTTGTTAAAGGTTAAAGATAATAGAATGATCTGCTCAGAAATCCACTACTTTGAAAGATTTATGTCGAAAATCATTCCCAGCTCCAGATATTCGGCTTTTATATAATGCGATTTAAGGCTAAAGGTGGTGCGAGCCCATGGTGCAATGTAGTATCCAATGCCAAAGCGGGATATAATACAATCTATATCGAAACGACTGTAAAGCACTTTATCGAAAGGCAGATTGTGTATGTAAACACCAAACTGAGTCAGGATAGTGAACTTATTGATCAAAAACTCGTGCGATAGCAAAGCAGCATGCATTATTAAGTCAGTTCCCGATTCGTAACGACGAGTATAAACCCCGGTAATAGCTTGGTTATAGCTCAATTCATAAGCAATTCCTACTCTACGCTTGTAACCCGCACGGTAATACAATGCAGGAGAAATCAACACTTCATGATACACATTGTTTGGGTTTAGCAACATTTTGCGGCCTCCCGCCACGTAAACATTCAACAGCCAGTTACGCTCATAATCAAAAACCTTATTGTGCTCAAGGCTCTCCACATAATTGGGCTGATATCGTAATCCGAGCTTCATTCCCGGAATAATGTTCAGCCCATAATTGGGCCAGCCCACAGCACCGTTTGAATAGTGAATAATACCTGCCGAAGCAAACAAATCGAGGTGCTTCCCTGCATTAAATGTATTTTCTAAGTACAGACCAAAAAATGCATTCCCCGATGAGCCGGTGGCAAAATTATGCGGATTGTCTTCGGCATGATAAGGGTTTATTCCATACGAAAAACCAAGATCGACCTCTAGGTTGAGCTGCCAAACGGGTGTAGTTAACTGCGGAAAATTAGTGAAAAAGTAGAGCGCGAAAGGGCTGCCCAATATGTCGGTTTGAAATGTACTCCAGTTTAAACCAAGCCCATACGACGGATATCGGAATGCTACTTGCCAAGGCTGTTTTCCCACCGATTGCCAACCCAGCTTAGCTTCAACGCCACGGTAAGGATAACTAAGGTTTTCGAGAATTGGGCTGTGAGGTTTATTTTCGCCTACCATGTAATTTAGAGAAACAAACCACGGAGTAGAAACAATTTCGGTGTTTTGAGCTGAAGACTTTTTTAACATCAGACTGAAAAGCACAAACAGCAGCAAAGGGGTAATTTTGAAATGGCTCATTCTTCAATTATTACAAACACATCTTCGCTGTCTTTCTTCAACAAAAATTCTTCACGGGCAAATCGCTCCAGTTCGTCGGGATCGTTTTGCAATATACAGAGTTTCTCTTTGTCTCGTTCAATTTTATTTTGAAGATATTCACGTTCTTTCTTTAGTGCTTCCAGCTTCTTGCTGTCGTTTCGTATACGACTCAACTTATAATCATCAAAAAACAACATCCACATCAAAAAAACAAGTATTATGCTCAATGGTACTTTATACTTCTTTATGAATATGAATATTTGTTGTTTCATTTTCGAGTTTACTTTTTACAAAACTAAT
The DNA here is from genome assembly GCA_007116765.1 of Prolixibacteraceae bacterium. Classification (GTDB taxonomy): domain Bacteria; phylum Bacteroidota; class Bacteroidia; order Bacteroidales; family Prolixibacteraceae; genus Roseimarinus. Next base: position 5,135 of record SKHV01000201.1, read on the forward strand.
ATAATTCCTTCATTAGTATAAATACAAAATACTAATAAATACACCCATGAAACGAATAATTATCGTGATAAAAGTTTCTCAATAAAATGTGACAATAACGAAAAGTCGGCCAAAAGCGGATATATAAAGCCAAAAACCGCACCCGAAAAGTGCGCATCGTGTCCCACGTTATCCACATTTCGTTTCCCCATATAAATGCTATAAATAAGGTAAAGAATTCCGAAAACGATTCCCGGAATTGGTATTATGCCAAAAAACCACAGTTTGCTCCAGGGGTCGAAAAAAATAGAAGTGAAAACCACGGCCATTACTGCACCCGATGCACCTACTGCACTATAATACACATTTTTACGGTACTTATAAATTGAATATATGCTGGAAAAAACCAAACTAAGCAGGTACAACAAGACGAAATGCAATGAGGCATTTGCCCCAAAAATTATTTGGAAATAGCCCTCGGTTATTTGCCCAAACATAAAAAGCACATACATGTTGATGAGCAAATGTGGCCAATCGGCATGAATGAGCGCATGCGTCAAAACCCGGTAATACTGATGCTTTTGCAAAAGCAAATAGGGCTTCATTGCAAACTTATCGACTAAATGCCTGTTTGAAAAGGCATATATCGAGACAGCTATGGTGATAAGGATAATGATTAACGACATTAATGTAGAATTTTAAATATGAGTTCGCGTTGAAGATCTCCCGATGAAGCAGAAACGTTGCCAATACCCTTCGATTTCATATCGTATTCGCGAAGTAATGAAATAATTTCAACCACTTTTTTAGGGGAATAATTACGAGCGGCAGAAATGTACTGATTTAAAAAGAACTCCTGCACTCCTAGTACGCTTCTTAAATTTCCGGGCGATTTATCGGGCGTTAAATGATATTTAAGCAAACGTGTAAAATAATTCACAAGCGATGCCATTGTTCGCTGTATAGGGTTTAACGAAGGATTGGATCCAAAATAATTGATGATACGATTGGCTTTAAACACATCCTTCTGCCCTAGTGCATTTTGCAGTTCAAACACATTAAAATCTTTACTAATCCCAATGTTCTTTTCAATATCGGTGCTTGTAATGGTTGAGCCTTCAGGCAATAAAATCATCAGTTTTTCCAACTCATTAACCACCTTACTGATATCGGTTCCTAAAAATTCGGCCAACATGCCCAGTGCTTTGTGCTCCACCTTGTAATTCTTCGAGCTACAATAGGCTTGTATCCATGGCATTAATTTGTTTTCGTAAATCTTTTTCGATTCAAAAACTACTCCTTTTTCAGCTGCAGCTTTTAAGAATTTTTTCCTTTTATCAAGCGATTTATACTTGTGACAAATAACCAGAATTGTCGACAATAAGGGCTTTTGTATGTACGTAAGCAATTCATCTTCAATATCCTTTAAGTTTTGAGCCTCTTTTACAATTACTACCTGAGTAGCTGCCATCATTGGAAATCGTTTTGCGGCAGTAAGAATTGTATCGGCAGAGGTGTCCTTTCCGTAAAGAATGGTTTGGTTGAAGCTGCGTTCGGCTTCGTCAAGCACATTTTGGGCTATGTAATCCGAAATTTTATCGATAAAATACGATTCTTCACCCATGAGTACATATACCGGGTGATATATATTTTTTTCGAGATTTTTTATAATTGTGTTGAAATCCATAGTTTACGGTCGTTTCAAAATTTCAAGTGTTTAACAGAGCGCCCGTTGTCTCTAATAATTTTCATTGCTTTAATACCTATTTCGATGTGGTCGCGCACGTATTGCTTAGTCACAATTTGGTCGCTTTGTTCGGTTTTTACCCCGGTTGAAATCATGGGCTGATCGGAAACCAGTAGAAGCGCACCGGCAGGAATTTTGTTGGCAAAAGCCGTTACAAAAATGGTTGCCGTTTCCATATCGATTGCCATGGCACGTGTATTCCGAAGGTATTCTTTAAATGCAACATCGTATTCCCATACCCTTTTGTTTGTAGTGAATACCACTCCGGTATAGTAATCACGACCAAAATCACGAATAGAGGTTGAAACCGCACGTTGAAGGTTAAACGCGGGCAATGCAGGTATTTCGGGTGGCAGGTAATCGTTCGATGTTCCGTCGTGCCTGATTGCCGCTATGGGAAGTATTAAATCACCCAGCTGATTTTTCTCCTTCAAACCACCACATTTACCTAAAAACAACACTCCTCTGGGGTTTATTGCACTTAATAAATCAATAACAGTTGCGGCATTTGGGCTGCCCATTCCAAAGTTGATTATGGTAATGTTATCAGCAGTTGCACAGGGCATATTCCTGTCTTCGCCCATTATGGGCACGTCAAATATTTCGGCAAAAAGCTCCACATAATTTTGGAAGTTGGTAAGTAAAATATACCTGCCAAACATATCGAGTTGCACTCCCGTGTATCGAGGCAACCAGTTTTTTACTATTTCTTCTTTCGATTTCATGTTCAATCATTTTATGCTTCACACTACTTAATGGAGTTAACCATGCCTAAAAGTAAACATACTTTTTTGATTTTTATATGTATTTCAAAATATCGAGGCTCATATTTGTTCGAAAACACGATGAACTTAATCGCCAAGGAATAAGCGTTTACTCGAATGCTCGGGGTCGCAGGTCAGGTTAACCTTCAGTTTCCGCCAGCCTGCTTCATCGCCTGGCGAAGGAATGTGGGTAAGGTGTACTTCACAATCGTGCAGTTCGTTTAATTTTACTAGCGCCATTTGTGCTGCAGGATTCGCAAGTGCGCTAATTGCCAGCACAATAAGCGTTTCATCCACGTCGAGGCTCACCATTTTTCCTTTCAATATATCTTTCTTCAGATGAGTCACCGAATCGATAATGCTTTCGGGCAACAGGTACATATTGTCGGGTAGGCCGGCAAGGTGTTTCGTGGCATTGAGCACCAGACTTGATGAGGCATGCAATAAAGGTGAATTTTTACCGGTAATTATGGTTCCGTCTTTCAGCTTTATTGCAGCTCCCGTAAATAGTCCCTTATTTCCTTTTCCGCTTCTTTCGGCATCAATAGCAGCTATACGGGCGGGCATCACTACTTTACGATCTTCCACGTTGGCACCAACCTTTTCCATTATGTTGGAAATAAGGTTTAATGTAGACTTATCGGCCAGCCCCAGTACGTATTCAACCGAGCAACGCAGGTAGCGGCGAACAATTTCCTGATGAGCAGCCTGCTGAATTATTTCGTCGTCGATAATTCCGGCACTTGCACGGTTTACGCCCATATCGGTTGGCGATTTGTACATGGATTCGCCTCCCGTAATTTTTTCGATTATTCGCTTCAGAAGGTTAAAGGCTTCAATGTCGCGATTATAATTAACCACTTCAATATCGTAGGCTTCGAGATGATGTTCATCTAGTTTCACCTCGTCTCTAAGATCAACCGTTGCGGCCTCGTAGGCAATATTCACTTTGTGATCAATGGGCAAATCCCAAATTGGGAAGGTTTCGAACTTAGCATAGCCGGCTTTCTTTCCACGCTTGTATTCATGATACAAATTGCACAGACAGGTTGCCAGTTTGCCACTACCCGGCCCCGGTCCCGTAAGCACTACAATGGGTTTGGTGGTTTCGATATACTGATTGGCACCATAGCCTTTGTCGCTTACAATGAGATCGACATTGGTAGGGTAACCCTGAGTAGGATAATGCAGATATACCTTTACGCCACGCATTTCGAGCTTGTTTTTGAATGCTTTGGCTGGTGGCTGGTTCTCGTAGCGGGTTATAACCACTGCAGTAACATCAAGCCCCCACTCCCTAAAATCGTCGATGGTTTTTAGCGCATCCACATCGTAAGAAATACCAAAATCGGCTCTGATTTTTTTTCGCTCAATATCGCCGGCATGAATACAAAGCACCACATCCACTTTGTCTTTCAGTTTTTGCAACAGGCGCATTTTCACATTGGGGTCGAAACCGGGCAATACTCTTGCGGCGTGATAATCGAACATTATTTTACCACCAAACTCGAGATACAGCTTATCGTTGAAGTGATTTACACGTTCAAGAATTGCAGCAGTTTGCTCACGCAAATATATTTCGTTGTCAAACCCCGGTTGACCTGAATTTACCATTGTAATAAGCTTTTGTTGTGATTGATAATTTAGCGCTCAAAATTACTAATATTTTCGAGGCTTCTAAAACTCCACACAAAACTTTTGTCAACAGTAATTATGGCGAAGACAAAATCAAGCCGGTGCTAAATAAAAGCTGCGCAAGCTAAGCACTAAATCGCAAAAAGTTACTTGCCTGCATATTCAAACCAATTGTAAGTGGCCGGTGCCTGCGAGGGCTTGCCATTTCCGGTGGCGTAAAGGCCAACATACAGCCCTGTAAACCAACCAACGGTTTGAGTACTCAGGAAACGTGCCTCGGCAATTTCAACTGTAGAGAAATCGTCATTATTTTGCGAGTACGAGAAAATAAACTCGGGGCCTGTACCTTCAATTTTTAAATCGACAAAACCCGGTGCAAGTTCAATCTCCTCCGACTTATACACGGTGCGTCCGAATTGAAGTTTCACCGCCAGATAGCGCTTTCCGTTTTTATTGTACACCACAATGTCGAAATGCGAACCGTTGTTCAATAGTATCATTCCGGCTTCTTCGTTTTCGTTTTGCGGGTCAAACTCAAGGCGGGTTGAAGCTTCAAATTGAATATCGGTAAGCCTGCGACCAATAAACGTGGGATTTCCTTTTTCGCCCACTTTTAAGGTCGATCCCAATAGCGTGAGGGTTCCTTTTCCGGGATTATACGCAAAGTTTTCCTTGTTTGGCTGTTGAATGTAATTCCACTCATGCCCCAGTTGGGGTTCATCAAAATTTGTACGAGCAGGTTTTGCTTCAAAAGGAAACTGTGGCAAGGTGGGGTGCGCCATTTCAACAGGCACAGAGCCGTTTCCATTGATCACTGGCCAACCGCCCTTTGGCCAACTTACAGGCACCAGACAGGTTTCGCGCCCCAGTATGTGGTGCGGAGGATAACCGGTTACACTGCGGTAGCCATGAATTACCATCCACCAACTGTTGTCGTGAGCCTGAACCAAATCGGCATGGCCAATACCCTGAATGGCTTTACCCATTCCGGCCACATTTACATGTGTGGCAATAGGGTTTGCCGGATTATCGATATAAGGCCCCCAAATGTTGTGGCTGCGTGCAATGGTCACCATGTGGGCTTCTTCGGTGCCACCCTCGGCAGCCAACATGTAGTAAAATCCGTCTTTCTTATATATGTGCGGTGCTTCGGGATAACGGCCTCCGGTTGAGTTCCATATTTTTCGCCTCTCGCTTAACAGTTCCCCGGTTTCAATATTAATTTCGGCCAACTCGAAAGTTGAAGTAGTGACATAGGCTTTTCCGTCGTCGTCGAAAAACAAATCGGGATCAATTTCAGGCATGTCAATCCATATCGGGTCGCTCCATGGTCCGGCAGGATTACTTGCCGTTACATAAAAGTTTCCCCCATAGCTAATGTTGGTTGTAATCATATAAAATATTCCCTCATGGTATCTTAAAGTTGGAGCAAAAATGTTGATTTCTCCGGGTATTTGATCTTCACGGTGAATGCAATAGCCAATTTTATCCCAGTTTACCAAATCTTTACTGTGAAAAATTGGCACTCCGGGAAAATATTCGAATGTGCTGTTTATCAAATAATAATCGTCGCCCACACGGCACACGCTCGGGTCGGGGTAAAAACCGGGAATAACCGGGTTTTGGTAAGTAATTTCGGCATCTGAGTCGGGAGCCATTACCCACGGATTTGGATTCACTTGTTGCGAAAACAGTTGAAACGAAAATATCAACAGAATGAGTGTAACTAAATTCTTCATTGTTTATAGGTATTTTTGAATTATACTGTACCATAAATACATTTGACTTTTCTTGCAAAAAATCAAAATCATTTCGAAATAAAAATAGAACAAAAGGTTGAACCGCTATAGTTAGAATGTATCAAACATGGGCTAAAAATGTTTATAAATGCAGATATTATACGTTATAGTGAGGGCTTCACTTGAAGTAAAACCCTTACTTAGCTAAATGTTACAAAACCAGTAGTTTGAAGAGTCAGTTAAAACCTCAAAAAGAAAGCCGCGTAGCGGTATCATTATGATAGAAAATTGCACATCCTTAAAAATTGAAACGGCCACGGTAGTTCGTCTAATAATTGGAAAAGGATCTATGGCCGTAAAGGATAAACAGATGAGATTTCTTATTTCGGAAAAACCATAATGCCGCCACTACGTGGCTATTGCCTGCCCGCCGAAGGAGGGGGTTTGCCGCGAATAACAATGGGCTACCATAATACCGCCGCCATGCGGCTAATGACTCTTAAGAAACCGCAGAGGACACTAAGATTCACACAGAGAAAACAGAGTTATAAAAAATCTCAGTGAAACTCTGTGCTATCTATGTTAACTCTGAGGTTTAATTTTTTTTACTTCGTCGCAGGCGAAGTTGTCTGCTATTGACTAATTACCACTGACTATAGACCATTGACTAATAATTAATGACCATTGACGAGCCAATACGATACAGCAAGGGCCTGCCAATTCCGACAAGCCCTTGTTCTATATTGATTCTTGTAAGTATGCCTACTTTTTCTTTTCCCAAATTTTTTCCATTTCTTCCAAGGTTTTTCCTTTGGTTTCGGGAACCATTTTCCAAACAAAAAGCAGCGAGAGTACGCTCATTACTCCGTAAAATCCGTAAGTGAATGCACCACTGAATTCCATCATGGCCGGGTAGGTCGACGAAATAAGGTAGTTGGCAGTCCACTGAGCCGCAACGGCTATGGCCACTGCTTGTCCGCGAATTTTGTTGGGGAATATTTCCGAAATAAGTACCCAGCAAATGGGACCCCAACTCATCATAAACGATGCGGTATAAATTATAATGAAGACCAAAGTGCTGATGCCAATAATCTGGAAATACGAAAGGGCAGCAATGGCAAACATACCAATGGCCATACCTGCCGAACCTACAATAAGAAGCGGCTTGCGACCCCACTTGTCCACAGTGAAAATAGCAATTAATGTGAAAACCACATTTACCAAGCCCATAATTACAGTTTGCATCATCGAGGCATCTTTGGCTGCACCCATACTTTCAAAAATACGGGGTGCATAGTATAGTGCAACGTTTATGCCCACAAACTGCTGGAATACCGAAAGCAGAATACCAATGACAATTACTGTTTTCCCAAACGAGAATATTTTAGCTGAACTGTGCTGCATAAGTGATTTTTGAATATCGGCCATCACCTCTTTTGCTCTTTCAATGCCACTAATTTTGGTCAAAACCGATAATGCTTTTTCATTATCACCTTTAAGTGCTAGGTAACGTGGGGTTTCGGGTACAAAAATCAGCAAGAATCCAAACAATGCTGCCGGTATGGCTTCCGACAAGAACATCCTTCTCCAGCCAATTTCGTTAATCCACTCTATGGTTTGTCCATTGGCAATTCCCCAATTCACGAAATACACCACCAACATACCAAAAATAATGGCAAACTGGTTTACCGATACAAGGGTTCCCCTGATTTTGGCAGGTGCAATTTCACCAATATACATAGGCGATACTGCCGATGCTAATCCAACACCAATACCTCCAATTATGCGGTAAAAGTTAAACATTAGCAGTAAGCCAACACTTGGTTCTCCTTTTGTGAAGAATAAAAATTCGGGGTAGCTCGACCCCAATGCCGAAAGAAAAAACAGTGTTGCAGCAAAAAGTAAAGTTCTCTTACGCCCAAAACGGGTTGCCAGTAATCCTGAAATTACTCCTCCAATAATACAACCTATCAATGCACTTGATGTTGTAATACCGTGAACGAGGGTACTTAATCCCAAAGGATCTACCAAAGTGGCTTGAATCGATTTTTCGGCACCCGAAATAACGGCAGTATCGTACCCGAAAAGAAGTCCTCCAAGGGTAGCTACTATAGTAATGCCAACAACATACAAACGGTTTGTTTTCATTGTGTTTAATTATTTTTTAAGTTCTAAATGGTTTTGTATTGTCCGCTCTCATTAAAAATGGAAACCCGGTTCAAAGTTTTCTCTGAACCGGGTTCAATATAGATTCGTTAAAAAAATCCTATATCATACTATACGTGATTCAGAAACGGAATCAAATATAGTAATTAATTAAGTACTCTAGCAACTCTTGCCTGCCACTTATTTGTTTTGGTTCGCCTACTTTTTTCGCAATGCCGTATAAATCTTCGAGTTTCAGTTTACCTGCATCGAATGCAGCACCGTCACCGGCAGCAAAAGAAGCATAACGCTCTTCGCGCATTTTGAGGTAATCCGATTCTTTCAATACTTTGTCGGCAATAAGCAATCCACGGGCAAATACGTCCATGCCACCAATGTGAGCAAAGAAGATATCTTCCATGTCGGTAGAGTTACGGCGTGTTTTAGCATCGAAGTTGATACCACCGTGTTCGAAACCACCGGCAGGAAGGATTTCCAACATAGCCTCGGTAATTTCGTAAATGTTGGTTGGGAACTCGTCGGTATCCCATCCGTTTTGGTAATCGCCTTTGTTGGCATCAATTGAACCCAATTTGCCTGCATCGGTTGCCATGCGCAATTCGTGTGCGAAAGAGTGACCGGCCAATGTAGCGTGGTTTACTTCTACGTTGAGTTTGAAATCGTCGATTAATCCCTGCGCGTTAAGGAAGCCCAAAACGGTTTGAACATCCACATCGTACTGGTGCTTGCTGGGTTCCATAGGTTTTGGCTCAATGAAGAAAGTACCTTTGAAACCTTGTGCACGTGCATAATCGCGGGCCATACGCAAGAATTGTCCCATGTGGTCGAGTTCCTTCTTTGTATTTGTGTTGTGCAGGCTGTTGTATCCTTCACGTCCGCCCCAGAATACATAACCTGTACCGCCAAGTGCAATGGTAGCATCAATTGCATTTTTTACCTGAACTCCGGCATTTGCAATCACGTTAAAATCGGGGTTGGTCGATGCACCGTTCATGTAACGTGGGTTGCTAAATACGTTGGCAGTACCCCACAACAATTTTACACCCGAAGCAGCTTGCTTTTCTTTTGCAATTTCAACCATTTTGGCCAGGTTCTTTTCAATTTCAAAAACTGAACCATCACCTGCCACATCGGTATCGTGGAAGCAGTAATAAGGAGCACCCAATTTAGTAATGAATTCAAACGCTGCATCCATGCGGGCTTTGTTTGCTTCCATCACGTCTTTTGGCTCGTCCCATGGGAAAATTTGTGTTCCGGGGCCGAATGGGTCACCACCGGTTCCGCAGAATGTGTGCCAGTAAGCCACTGCAAAACGCAAGTGCTCTTTCATGGTTTTTCCTGCTACTACTTTGTTCTCGTCGTACCATTTGAATGCCAACGGGTTTTTCGAATCTTTACCTTCAAACTGGATTTTACCAATCCCTTTGAAATACTCTTTGTTTCCTATTAAAACGCTCATGATAAATTATTATTTATGATTTACAATTTATTATTTTGCAGTCATTAGTCAGTGGTCAATTTTTTGTTAATGACTAATGTCTATTGACTTATTACTGAATCCAACAACCCTTTCCAATTCCCATAAGCCTCTTCGTACTGAGCTTTCTTGGCTAAATCGGGCTCGATGGTGGCCAGTTTTGTAAGGCTTCCAAAGGCTTCGGAAAATGATTTATAATAACCCGAACCTACACCGGCACCGCGTGCTGCACCTACCGAACCGTCGGTATTGTACAATTCGATGGAAGCTCCGCTGATTCCTGCAAGGGTGTCGCGAAAAATCGGGCTCAGGAACATGTTGGCTTTTCCGGCGCGTATCACGTTTGCCGAAATACCAATTTCTTTCATAATTTCCATCCCGTAGTTAAACGAGAATACAATACCTTCCTGCGCTGCACGGAACAAGTGTGCTTTGTTGTGGGTGTTGAAATTAACACCGCTAATTTGCGAGCCTATGTTTTTGTTGCGCAGTACCCTTTCGGCACCGTTTCCAAAAGGAAGTATTGAAACACCTTCAGAACCTATGCCAATAGCGGCTGCCATTTCGTCCATTTCTTTGTAGCTAAGCCCGTCGCCGGCTAGTTTGTGCATCCACGAGTTGAGGATACCAGTGCCGTTAATGCAAAGCAGCACGCCCAAACGGTTTTGTTCGGCACTGTGGTTCACGTGCGCAAAAGTGTTCACCCTTGAATAGGGGTCGTATTTAACCTCTTCGCTCACACCGTACACCACGCCTGAGGTACCTGCCGTTGTGGCAATTTCGCCGGGGTTAAGTACATTGAGCGAAAGGGCGTTATTGGGTTGGTCGCCGCCACGGTAAGTTACCTTAATGCCTTCGGACAAACCTGTTTCAGCAGCTACAGATGCGCTAACCTGACCCTGAACCGAGAAAGTAGGAACTATTTCGGGGATGAACGATTGTTCGAATCCGTAATGCTCCATCAGCATTTTCGATACATTGTTGGTTTTAAAATCCCAGAACATACCTTCGGAAAGCCCCGATGCAGTTGTGCGAACATCGTCGGTAAGTTTCATGGCAATAAAGTCGCCCGGAAGCATTATTTTGTCTATTTTGGCATAAACTTCAGGCTCGTTGTCTTTCACCCATTTCAGTTTCGATGCCGTAAAGTTACCCGGGGAGTTTAGCAGGCTGCTCAAACAACGTTCGCCGCCCAGCGAGTCGAAAGCCTTATCGCCAATTCCGGTCGCACGGCTGTCGCACCAAATAATTGACGGGCGCAACACATTATTGTTTTTATCAACCACTACCAATCCGTGCATTTGGTAAGAAATTCCAATGGCATCAATGCTTTTGGGATCGATTTTAGAACTGTCCATAACCGATTTGATGGCCATTTTCATGTTTTCCCACCACATATCGGGGTGCTGTTCTGCCCATCCGGCTTTGTGGGCTGTAATTTCCATTTCCCTTTTGGGGTAGAAATCACTTGCTACTATGTCGCCGTTTTCGCCGTTTACCAACGATGCTTTTACTGACGAACTACCTAAGTCTAATCCTAAAAAGTACATAACTATATAAGTTTAAAACGATTTGCGTAAAATTAATTTAGTGGGAATTACTTCTTTCATTTCTCCGGGGTTTAGAACATATTCTGCAGCTTTCTTCCCCATCTCGTAAAAATCGGTCGAAAGCACCGTAATTCCTTCTTTCACATATTTTTTCATTGGAGTATCGTTGTACGATAAAATTCCTATTTCGTTTCCCGGTTCAAAACCTTTATCGTGCGCCTGATCAAGTATTTTTGTTAATGTGCGGTCGCTAACTAACAAATAAAGGTCGCCTTGCCGAATGTTGAGGCTTTCCAAATCGGTATCAACCCGGTGTTCAATCTTGTTTTCGTTACAAAACTGTTCAAAATTATCAATACTTTCTTTGGGGTGAAATGTCCACTTATCAGGATAAAGATAAATGAACCTTTTGTATTTTTTTATACTATTGATGTTTTGTTTCAGGATGTTATAGAGAGAAACTCCAAAATTCTGGCACACGAATGAATGCTCTGGGGCTGTATGAATATTCCAGTCGATAACAAGTAACTTTTCGGGAGGTATTTTGCTGATGACTTTTTTCATTCGGGGGTGGTCAAAATTCATCACCACATAATGACTATACTTGCCAATGCTGTCGGTTATAATGGTTTCAAACACTTTGAAATTATAGTGGTGAAACATTAAATCGACCGAAATATTTTTTGGAAGGTTACGGTGAAAGCCATCGTACAATACTTCTTTGTAAGCTTTGAATGTATCGAGAAACAACAACACTCGGTTGAAGCGGCGGGTAACAAAATAGCCCCGGTTGGGCACCGATTCAATAATACCGCGGGTTTTCAGTTCGCTGTATGCTTTGAAAATTGTATCGCGCGAAAGCGATGCACTTTTTACTAAATCGTTTACCGAGGGGAGCATGTCGCCTTCGGCCAAACTGCCTTCGCTTATGGAGTTAGCAATAGCATCGACCAGCTGAATGTATTTCAGCGAATTGGACTGTGTATTGATTTGAAAGTTAAAGGACATACTGTTCTGGTCTGTTCTGTTGCAAATATATAACTGTTTTTTTGAAATAGCAAGTATGTTTTTATAAATATTTGTAAAAGAAAAGGGATATGCATCAAAATGCTTAGCTTAAAAGCAAAAATTAAGGGTTTAAAATACCTTTTTAAAAGAATTTTACACCTTCATAAAAAATTCATGCTTTATCTTTACAGAAAATTCTAATTATTAAAACCAATGTTATTATGCAAAAACTTCTTTCATTAATAGTTTTAATTGTACTTGCAACAAGCTATAGTTGCTCTACAAAATCCGTTCTAACAAAAGGCGATACTTTTGAAAACCCTGTACTACGTGGGTTTTATCCCGATCCATCGGTAGTGCGAGTTGGCGACGATTACTACATGGTAAATTCATCGTTTGAATGGTTTCCCGGTGTGCCTATCCATCACAGTAAAGATTTAGTGAACTGGAAGCCAATAGGTCATGTGCTCGACAGGCCTGAGCAGTTGCAAATTACCGAAGGAATGGCCGCTTCGAGGGGCATTTTTGCACCTGTGTTGCGCTACCACGAAGGAACTTTCTACATGATAACCACCTGCGTGGCTTGTAACGGCAACTTTTACGTAACAGCTACTGACCCTGCCGGCCCCTGGAGCGATCCGATATGGATTGACGCCCCGGGAATTGACCCCGAATTCTTCTTCGACGATGATGGCACAGTTTGGTATGTAGGTGCTCACAATATTTCAGGCGTTCGTGAGTGGGAAGGCCAAAATGGCATTTTCATACAACAATTCGACCTCGAAGAAAATAAGCTGGTTGGCGAACCTGTTCAGGCTACATTTGGACACGCTACCAACGCAGTTTGGGGAGAAGCACCACACATTTATAAAATTGACGGTCGATACATGCTACTAATAGCCGAAGGCGGCACGAGCGTTAACCATGCCATAACCGTGTTCGAGAGCGATGTGGTGAACGGTGAATATGCCCCATCACAAATAAATCCGGTATTAACTCACCGCCATCTGGGCAGCGACTACCCGATTTTTGCAGTAGGGCATGCCGACCTTATTCAAACACAAAACGATGAATGGTGGGCTTTAATGCTGGCCATAAGATTATGCGAAGAGAAAAACCTGTTGGGGCGTGAAACATTTCTAGCGCCTCTTGAATTTGAAAACGGCTGGCCTGTATTCAATCGCGGTAAAGGAACTTTGGATTTTGAGCATCATCTTCCAAATCTACCCTGGTCGCCGGTTGAACCCTACCCTGTACGCGAAAATTTCGATTCAGAAGAATTGGCTTACAAATGGGTATTCTTACGTACTCCTTATGAAAAATGGTACGAACTAAATAACAGCCAAATAGTTTTCGATGTGCGCCCGCAAATGATGACCAAGCTGGAACAACCCTCGCTACTGGCGCAACGCATTACCGAATTCTCTTTTGAAGCATTTACCGAAGTGGATTTTAACCCGGCTGCCGATAACGAAGAAGCAGGTTTTGTAGGAATTTACAACAACATGCGCAATTTCAGGCTGGTAAGAACTTCGGAAAACGGAGATGCAGTTGTAAAATTGTACCGAGTGAAAGAAGGCGACGAGCAATTAGTAGCTACCGAGAAGGTAAATGAAGGTCCCCTAGTGCTTGGATTGAAAGCCGACAGGTTAGAATATCAATTCTATTTTGGAAAGGATAAAAATTCACTTAAACCCATTGGAGGCATTCAAGAAGCCACTGTAAATGCTAGCCAAAGCGGACTCGATTTTACAGGGCCACTTGTGGGTATTTACGCGAGCAGCAACGGACAAGATTCCCAAAGCAAAGCAGCTTTTAATTGGTTCGATTACGAAGCAAAAACGAATAAATAATTCCAAAAACATAGTTTTGCTACAAAGGGGCTGTCTAAGAAGTCATAAAAACTAAATTTGCCACAAAGGTTCGAAGGCACAAAGATATCACAAAGCCTTGATTATGTGAATCAATGCTTCGTGTTGCCTTTGAGTATTTGTGTATTAGTGGCCAAATAAATGACTTTTTAGACAGCCCCTTTTGCATTCATTTCACTAAAATATTTTGACAAACACAAGTTTAAGCATAAACGTTTTTCTATTTTTGTGGCTTCATTCTTATAAATAGTGTAAAAATGCTGACATTAAAATTCATTCAAGAAAATAAAGATTACCTGATTGAAAGGTTGAAAGTCAAAAACTTTGATGCAAGCGGAATAGTTCAACAAGTAATTGACCAGAATAATTTCAGGAAAGACACCCAATCGAAAGTTGACCAACTTAAGGCCGAAATGAACAAGCTTTCGAAAGAGATTGGTATTCTTTTTAAAAATAAAAAAATTGAAGCGGCAAACGAGGCAAAAGAAAAAACAGCTGTGCTGAAAGAGGAGATTAAAAATCTCGATTCGGCTTTTACTGAAATTGACAAGAAATTGAATGACCTGCTGGTTCAACTTCCGAATATTCCGCATGCATTAGTTGTGCCGGGCAAAAACGAAGACGACAATGTTGAAGTGGCACCAGGTGGTGAA